>DATKNM010000636.1:0-2506 GCA_035541335.1 Binatia bacterium | reverse complement strand
GGCCCGCGTGCCACGGCCGCGCAGCCGCCGGAACAGGCCGGCGGCGCGGCCGGCGGGATGCCCCGGGCGATGCCGGTGCCGGTTACCGTCCTCAAGGCGCAATCCGTTCCGGTCTATCTCGAATATGTCGGAGCGACCGCGGCGGTGCGGGAAGTCACGCTCCAGGCCAAGGTCAGCGGGTCGGTTTCCGAGGTTGCTGCGGCGGACGGAAGCGACGTAAGGGCGGGCGACCTGCTCTTCAAGCTCGATCCGCGCGACTACCAGGCGGCGCTTGACCAGGCAAAAGCCAAGCTGCAGGGCGACCAGGCGGCACTGGAGTATGCCAGGTTCACGCAGCAGCGGAATGCCGTCCTGGCCGACAAGGGCATCGTCGCCAAGGATACCAACGATCAGAAGACCAGCCTGATGCATCAGGCACAGGCAAACATCGCTGCCGACCAGGCCGCGATCCGCACGGCCGAGCTCAACCTCAGCTATACGGAGATCCGCGCCCCGTTCGACGGTCGGCTTGGCAAGGCACAGATGCATGAAGGCGCCATCGTCACCGCGCAGCAGACCAATCTCAACACGCTCGTGCAGCTTTCGCCGATTTACGTCTCCTTCAATCCCAGCGAAGCGGATCTCGCATTGATCGAGCAGTATCGCCGCGGCAGCGATCTTAGCGTCGAGATCGTTCTCCCGAGCGACACTGGCGCACGGTATTCCGGCAAGCTTACCTTCCTCGACAATGAAGTCGATCGGAACACCGGCACGATCGTGGCGCGGGCGACCATCGACAATCCCAACGAAGAGCTTCGGCCGGGTCAATACGTGCGCGTTCGGCTGCATCTGACCGATCGCCCGAATGCGCTCCTCGTGCCGCAGGTGGCGTTGGTCTCGAGCCAGATGGGGCAATACGTTTACGTCGTCGGCGAGAAGGGTATCGCCGAGCAGCGCCTCATCGAGACCGGCGCCTCGATGGGCGACCAGGTGGTCGTCAATAAGGGCCTTAAGCCGGGCGACAAGGTCATCACCGGCAATCTCCAGAAGATCGGTCCCGGTGCGCCGGTGCAGCCGCTTCCAGCTCAGGCGGCGTCGTAGCGGTCGTTCCAATAAACAGCAACGGAAAAGGTCAGATCATGCTTTCCAAAGCCATCATTGGTGCACGTATCCTTCTTGGCCTCGTGTTCTTCGTCTTCGGCCTCAACGGCTTCCTGCATTTCATTCCGCTGCCGCCGCCGTCGGGCAGTGCCGCGGCGTTCCTGGGCGGCCTGGCCGCGGCCGGCTACTTCTATCCGGCCTTGTCCATCATTCAGACCGTGGCCGGAGCGGCCCTCCTGGTCGGCCGTTTCGTCCCGCTGGCGCTCGTGGTGCTGGCGCCCGCGGTCGCAAACATCCTCGCCTTCCACCTGTTCCTCGATGCGTCGGGAATCCCGCATGCGACGGTCATGGCGCTATTGGAGCTCTTCCTTGCATGGGCCTATCGCGACGCCTTCCGCCCCTTGCTGCTGTCCCGTCCTGCCAAGGCTGTATTGGGGGCGGTCGCGACCGATGATGCGGCCGAGTGATATCGCCGACGGTCGAGCTTCCGGGACTTACCCCTCCTCTGGAAGATCGTTGGCGATCGGAGAGCCGCCGGGCCGCCCCCGACCTGGCGGCTCTCCGCCCGGTCTGAGGTGAACATCAAGATGTATCGAAGGGAAAATGACATCGTGATCGGAACGAAGCCGTACGCCGAGCTGAAGTATCGCCACATCAATGGCCATCGCATGGCCTACGTCGATGAAGGCAAGGGCGACGCGATCGTCTTTCAGCATGGACAGCCGACATCGTCCTATGTCTGGCGCAATGTCATGCCGCACCTGGAGCGCCTCGGCCGCCTCGTCGCCTGTGACCTCATCGGCATGGGTGGATCCGACAAGCTGACTTCCTCGGACCCGCAGCGGTACAGCTACGTCGAGCACCGCGACCGCCTCTTCTCGCTCTGGGATTCTCTCGATCTCGGGGACCGCGTCGTCCTGGTCCTCGATGATTGGGGCGCTGCGCTCGGCTTCGATTGGGCAAACCGCAACCGGAGTCGGGTCCAGGGCATCGTGCACATGGAGGCGGTGGCTCTGCCGATGCACTGGAGCGATATACCGGTGCAGGCTCATCCTTTCTTCAAGGCGCTCCGCTCACCCGAAGGCGAGCGCCTGGTGCTCGAGAACAACATCTTCATCGAAGACCGCCTGCCGAAGGCCATCCTGCGGCCATTCGCCGAGACGGAGCTCGAGCATTACCGGCAACCCTTTGCGGAACCCGGCGAAGGCCGCCGGCCGACGCTGTCCTGGCCGCGCAGCTTGCCCCTGGACGGCGAACCGGCGGTGGTCGTCGATGCGATGAACGCCTACATTCCGTGGCTCGCAGAAAGCAGCATTCCGAAACTGCTTATCCGCGGCGAGCCCGGCGCCATCATGAGCGGCCGGATTCTCCACGCCGTCCGCCAATGGCGCAACCAGACCGAAGTTTCGGTCAAGGGCCTGAAGAT
>DATKNM010000635.1:0-11818 GCA_035541335.1 Binatia bacterium | reverse complement strand
ACCCTGCTGCTCGACGGCCGTCGCCACCGAGCCGGTGATCTGGTTGATCTGCTCGATGATGGCGGCGACGCTCTGGATCGCGGTGACCGAGCGCTGGGTCTCGTTCTGGATGGCGCCCACGTGGCTCGCGATCTCGTCGGTCGCTTTCGCGGTCTGGCTCGCAAGGTTCTTCACCTCGGAGGCGACGACGGCGAAGCCCTTGCCCATCTCGCCGGCGCGCGCCGCCTCGATGGTGGCGTTCAGGGCGAGGAGGTTGGTCTGGCTCGCGATCTCGTTGATCAGCTGCACGATCGCGCCGACCTTCTCGGCGGCGGTGGCGAGGCCCCTGATCTGCTCGTTGGTCTGCCGCGCCTGGTTGGCGGCCTCGCCGGCGATCTGGTTCGACTGCGAGACCTGGCGGGTGATCTCGGTGATGGTGTTGGAGAGCTCGCCGGTCGCCGCGGCCACCGAGCCGACGCTGCTCGCGGTCTGCGAGGAGGCCTCGTTGGCATGGCTCGCCTCGCCGGCGGTCTGCTCGGCGGTCTTCGCCATCGACGTGACGGCGCCCTGCATGGTCTGGAGGGAGGCGGCGACGTCGCTCAGGTTTCGCGACATCTCGGCGTCGAAGTCGCGGCAGAGGCGCTCGAGGGCCTCGGCGCGCTTGCGCTGGTTCTCATGGATCCGGCCCTGCTCGTCGGAGAGGTGCTGGGCGCGGGCGGAGTTTTCCTTCAGCACGCCCAGCGCCTTCGCCATGGCGCCGATCTCGTCGCGGCGCGCGCGGCCCGGAATCTCGGTCGCCATGTCGCCGGCGGCGAGCGCCGTCATCGCGTCGGTCATCGCCTTCACCGGGCGCACCACCGAGCGTGCGGTCAGGCTCAGCACGGCCACGACGGCGAGCGCCGCGGCGGCGATCACCACCGCCAGCACGATGTAGAGGTTGCGGAGATGGGTATCGAGGTTCTTCTGGATCGCGTCGGCGCTGTTCTGGATCGCATCGCCGGTCTCGCCCATCTTGGTCTCGAGCGCCTCGAACTTCTCCATGAAGGCGGGGAATTTCGCGTTGGCGCCGTAATTGTCGGTGAAGGCGCCACTCACGATCTCCTTGGCGCCGTCGATATAGGCCGAGAGTGACGGCCCGAGCGCCTCCAGCGCCGCGCGGTCGTCCGCCGGCAGGTCGAGCGCCTTGTTGGCGGCGATGTGGTCTTCGAAATCCTTGATGTGCTCGTTGGTCGCGTCATTGACGTTCTTCTGCGCCGCTTTGTTGCCTGCACGGCCTTCGCGCAGGGCGACCAGCACGTCGGCGCGGAGCGCGTCGTGCATCATGTCGGCTTCCATCTGGTTCTTGACCGCGGTGCCGATCAGGCTGATGGCGGCGGTGCCGCGGGCGGCTTCCCGCGTGCCCCAGACGCCGAGCGCGCTGACGACCGCGAGCGCCACGATGGCGATCACGCCCGCGAGCAGGAATCTTTTACCGATGGTCACTGTAAATCCTCCCGTTGATCTGGGTCGCCCCTCGGATGGGGCTGGTTGTCCCAGGTGTACCGAGGGACAGGTTAATCAACGGATAACGAGCAATGATTCTTGCGGACCAGGTAACGGCCGGGGTTGCGCTCCGCCCAGGGTCGACAACAAAACGGCCGGGGTTGCGCTCCGCCCAAGGTCGACAACAAAACGGCCGGGGCTTGCGCCCCGGCCGTGAGGTTTCCGGAAGAGGGTCCGGCTTAAGAAGAGTAGTACATCTTGAACTCGATCGGATGCGGGGTGTGCTCGACGGCGTAAACCTCCTCCCACTTCAGCTCGAGATAGGCGCTGATGAAGTCCTCGGTGAAGACGTCGCCCTTCAGCAGGAAGCTCTTGTCGGCCTCCAGGTTCTCCAGCGCCTCGCGAAGGCTGCCGCAGACGGTCGGAACGTTCTTCAGCTCCTCCGGCGGCAGGTCGTAGAGGTTCTTGTCCATCGGGTCGCCCGGATGGATCTTGTTGGCGATGCCGTCGAGGCCCGCCATCACCATCGCCGCGAAGGCGAGGTAGGGGTTGGCGAGCGGATCCGGGAACCGCACCTCGACGCGCTTGCCCTTCGGGCTGGCGACATAGGGGATGCGGCAGGAGGCCGAGCGGTTGCGCGAGGAATAGGCCAGCAGCACCGGCGCCTCGAAGCCCGGGATCAGGCGCTTGTAGGAGTTGGTGGTCGGGTTGGTGAAGGCGTTGATCGCCTTCGCGTGCTTGATGATGCCGCCGATGTAGAAGAGGGCGGTCTCCGAGAGATCGGCATAGCCGTTCCCGGCGAAGAGCGGCTTGCCGTCGCGCCAGATCGACTGGTGGACATGCATGCCGGAGCCGTTGTCGCCCTTGACCGGCTTCGGCATGAAGGTCGCCGTCTTGCCGTAGTTGTGGGCGACGTTCTTCACCACGTACTTGTACTTCTGCATCGCGTCGGCGCAATTCACCAGCGTGCCGAACTTGACGCCGAGTTCATGCTGCGCCGGCGCCACCTCGTGGTGGTGCTTCTCGACCTCGACGCCCATGGCGGCCAAGGTGGTCAGCATCTCGGAGCGGAGATCGCCGGCGGAATCCAGCGGGGCGACCGGGAAGTAGCCGCCCTTCACTTTCATGTGGTGGCCGTGGTTGCCTTCCTCGAACTTCTTGCCCGTGACATAGGGCGCCTCTTCCGAGGTGAACTCGACGAAGGTCCGCTCCATGGTGACGTCATAGCGCACGTCGTCGAACACGAAGAACTCGGCCTCGGGGCCGACATAGACCGTGTCGCCGACGCCGGAGCTCTTCACGAAGGCTTCCGCCTTCTTGGCGATCGAGCGCGGATCGCGGCCGTAGTTCTGGCCGGTCAGCGGCTCCAGGATGTCGCAATAGATCACCGCGGTCGGCTGCGCCGCGAACGGATCCATGACGATGGTGCCGCAATCCGGCTTCAGCAGCATGTCGGACTCGTTGATCGCCTTCCAACCGGCGATCGACGAGCCGTCGAACATGACGCCCTCGGTCAGCAGATCCTCGTCGATCGTGCTGATGTGGTGGGCGAGGTGCTGCCACTGACCCAGCGGGTCGGTGAAGCGGAAATCGACATATTTGACATCCTGGGCTTTGATCAGCTCCAGAGCTTTCTTGACGCTGGACATGGTCTCTCTTCCGATCGTTGTTGTTGGTTGATGCCGACCCGCTCTCTCCCCCAGGCGGTACCGGCGTTACGCTAGACGGGTTTGGTTGCGCAAATTAGGTCAGCTTAGATCGCGTCCGGCCCGCGCTCGCCGGTGCGGATGCGAATGGCTTCCTCGACGTTGAGGACGAAGATCTTGCCGTCGCCGATGCGGCCGGTGGCGGCGGCCTGGCGGATTGCTTCGATGGCGCGCTCGACCAGGTGGTCCTCGAGCACGACCTCGAGCTTCATCTTCGGCAGGAAGTCGACCACGTACTCGGCGCCGCGATAGAGCTCGGTGTGACCCTTCTGCCGGCCGAAGCCCTTGGCTTCCGTGACGGTGATGCCCTGGATGCCCACCTCGTGCAGCGCGTCTTTCACCTCGTCGAGCTTGAACGGCTTGATGATCGCTTCGATCTTTTTCATGAGAATCCCGGGCCTTTCCCTGCCATAAGGTTCTCGCCCAATCAGCAAGGCCCGTGCCATTGTCTAATGGGTTGTTTCCGCGCGATTATTTCAAAAGTCCGGCGATCACGTGCCGGTTTATTGGGCGCGCTTGCTCAAGGATTGTGCAGCGTCGCCGGCCGCCGGGTGATGCTCCAGGCGAGCAGGGTGCCGATGCCGAGCAGGAGCGCGGCCAGCAGGAAGGCTGCACCCGGCAGGTGCCAATCGCGCTCCGGCCCGATGAAGGCGGCGAAGGTCTGGGTGAAGAGGCCGGGCCCGATGACGCCGGTGATCCCCATGATGCTGCCGATGGCACCTTGCAGGCGGCCCTGCTCGGTAGGATCGACGCGCCGGGTCATCAGTCCCTGGGCTGCCGGCGAGGTGAGGCCCAGAAGCGACATCACCGGCACGCCGATCCAGAAGATCGGGCCGCTGACCGCGAGTCCATAGATCGCAAAGCCGAGCCCGCCGGTAAGGAGGCCGATCACGAGCGCCGGGCGCTCGCCGAACTTCGCCACGAACGGGCGCACCACGCCGCCCTGCACGATCATCGAGCAGACGCCGACGGCGGTCAGCGTCAGGCCTATGGTGCGCTGGTCCCAGCCGTAGCGGTCGATGGCGTAGAGCACGAAGACGCTCGGAAGCGACTGGTGGGCGAGATAGTAGAGGAAGACCACGCCGGCGAGGCCGAGGAGGGCAGGCTGGCGCATCAGCAGGTTCAGGGCGCCGACCGGATTGGCCCGCGCCCAGGAGAACGGCGCGCGGCGTTCCTTGGGCAGCGATTCCGGCAGGATCAGCAGGCCGTAGAGACCGTTGGCAAGGCTCAATCCCGCCGCCACCCAGAACGGCAGGCGAAGATCATAGGCGCTGAGGATGCCGCCGACCGCCGGCCCCAGGATGAAGCCGATGCCGAAGGCGGCGCCGATCAGGCCGAAGCTTCCCGCGCGCTTCTCCGGCGGAGTCACGTCGGCGATATAGGCGCTGGCCGTCGAGAAGCTCGCCGAAGTGATGCCGGAGATCGCGCGGCCGAGGAACAGCCAGCCGATGCTGGGGGCGAGCGCCATCAGGATGTAGTCGCAGCCGAGGCCGAAGTTCGAGGCGAGAACCACCGGCCGCCGTCCGAACCGGTCGGAGAGGGCTCCCTGCACCGGCGAGAAGAAGAACTGCATCAGCGCCCAGACCGTGCCCATGACGCCGACGATCTCGGCCGCCTTCGGCACGTCGCCGGCGACGAAGCTCTCGACCAGTTTCGGCAGCACCGGGATGACGACGCCGAGAGCCAGCATGTCGAAGACGACGGTCAGGAAGATGAAGATGACGGCCGCCCGCCGGGGACCGGTCGGCGTCGGACTGGTCGGCGTCGCGCTTTTGGAGGTCATTTGCAGTGTGTTCGATCAGGCAGCGGAATGGCCGCGGATCATAGCGGGGCGCGGCGCGGCGCCAAAGTGCTTTCCTCGACGCGGATGCGCCAGGCGAGCACCGCGGCATTCAACAGCGTGAACACGATGGCCAGCGCCGGCGCGCCCAGCGCCAGCGGCAGCAGTGCGATCTCCGCGGCGACCACCCAGTAGTTCGGATGCTTCAGCCAGCGGTAGGGCCCCTTGCGCAACAGCGGGGCGTATCGGGGGACGATGATCCGTGTGGTCCAGTAGCGGCCGAGGCTCGCCATGGTCCAGATGCGCAGCAGCTCGACGAGGAGATAAGGCGTGGCGAACGGCCAGTCGAACACCGCACGCCCGGTCGCCACCCAGAGCCAGAGCGCGCCGAGCCAGCCGGCATGGAGCAGCACTAACAGCGGATAGTGTCCCGCGCCGATCTCGATCGCGCCCTCCCTCAGCAGCTGCCGCGTGTTGCGCCGCGCATGGACCAGCTCCGCCAGCCGCTGCAGGGTCACCAGCAGGAGGAGGGCGCCCACCAAGCCTCCGGCACCGGCCAAGCTCAGGCCTCCAGCAGCTGGAACCCGGCGCTGAAGCCGGGGCCGAGCGCCGACATCAGGTGCCGGCCCTTCAGGCCACGCGCCAGCATGCGTTCCAGCACGAAGAGCACGGTCACCGCCGACATGTTGCCGTGCTCGCGCAGCACGTCGCGGGCGTCAACCATGGTGCCGGGCGCGAGTGCGAAGGCTTCCTCCAGCGCGTCGAGCACCTTGACGCCGCCGGGATGGCAGACGAAGCCGGCAAGGTCTCCATGCGTCAGCCCGTAGCGTGCCAGGAAGGCATCGGTCGCCGGCCGGAAATCGGTCCTGACGAGGCTCGGGATGTCGCGGGAGAACAGCACGCCGAGGCCGTCATCCTCGACATGCCAGCCCATGACGTCGAGGGAGTCGGGCCAGGTGTGGGTGCCGGAGGGACCGAAGCGGATGCCGTCGGAGCCCGGCCGGCCGATCACCATCGCCGCCGCGCCGTCGCCGAACAACGCGGCGGCGACGATATTGCTCTTGGAGAGATCGCCCTGGCGGAAAGTGAGGGCGCAGAGCTCGACCGCGAGGAACAGCACGTCGCCGTGGTCGAGGCCGCGCGCGAGCGCGACGGCATGGCCGAGCCCGATCACGCCGCCGGCGCAACCGAGGCCGAAGATGGGCAGGCGCTGGATGTCGGACGGCAAGCCCAAGCGATTGAGCAGCAGCGCATCGAGGCTGGGTGTCGCGATGCCGGTCGTGGAGGCCACCACCACGGCGGCGATGTCCTTCGGCGTGCGACCCGCGGCGGCGAGCGCATCCTTCGCGGCTTCGGTCAGCAGCTCGACTGCATTCTCGAGATAGAGCGCGTTGCGCTCCCGCCAGCCATGAGGCTCCAGGTACCAGTCGATCGGCACGCAGGAATACCGGGTCGCGATGCCGGCATTGTCGAACACCGGCATCAACCGGTCGATCTCCGAGCGCGACCGGTCGAAGAGCAGCGGCGCGATCGACGCGACCTGGCCCTGGGCGAGCCGGTGCGGCGGGACCTTGGTCGCGATGGAAAGCAGCGACGGCGGATCGTTTTCGAGCAGTCGAAGGGCGGCGCTGCGCATGATGGGGACGAACCTCGGTGTGGCGGGTTCGTCTCAGCTAATAGCCGCGGTGCAGCACCGACCAATCACGAAACCGGGAGGGATGCAACCCATCCTCGATTCGAACGCCGCGCATCATCAACAATCCGTGACAAACAAAAACGCGCCCGAAGTCGATGGCCTCGGGCGCGTTCCTGTCAGCTTGGTGCGCGGCGTCAGGCCGCCTTGCGCTTCGCCAGGAAGCCGCCGATGCGTTTCATCGCCTCGGCGATGTTCTCGATCGAGTTCGCATAGGAGATCCGCAGGTAGCCCTCGCCGTAGGCGCCGAAGCTGGTTCCGGCGATGGAGGCGACGCCCGCCTCGTCGAGCAGTGCGACTTCGAGCGCCTTCGACTTGAAGCCGGTCGCCTTGACGTTGGGGAAGGCGTAGAACGCGCCCAGCGGCGTGATGCAGGAGACGCCGGGGAGCTTGTTCAATTCGGCGACCACGAACTTCCGGCGCTCGTCGAACGCCTTCATCATCTTGTCGATCTCGCCGCGCGGGCCTTTGAGCGCCGCGATGCCGGCCCACTGGGCGGCGGCGTTGACGCAGGAATGGACGTTGATGCAGAGCCGGGTCGCGTGGTCGATCAGCGACTTCGGCCAGACCGAGTAGCCCATGCGCCAGCCGGTCATGGCATAGGTCTTCGACCAGCCGTCCAGCACGATCAGCCGGTCGGCGAGCTCCGGATACTTCAGCAGGCTGGTGTGGACGTTCCCGTCATAGAGCATCTCGGAATAGATCTCGTCCGACATGATGGCGACGTCGGGATGCTTGGCGAGGCCGGCGACCAGCTTGTCGATCTCCGCCTTCGCGCAGATGCCGCCGGTCGGATTGGCCGGCGAGTTGACGATGATGAGGCGCGTCTTCGGTGTGATCCGCGAGAGCACGTCCTCGGCCTTGAAGCCGAAGCCGTTCTCCTCCAGGAGCGGCAGCGGCACCGGGGTCGCGCCGGTGAACTTGATCGCGGATTCGTAGATCGGGAAGCCGGGGTTCGGATAGATGATCTCGGCGCCGGGCTCGCCGAACATGGCGATCGCGAAATACATCGTCACCTTGCCGCCGGGAACGATGAGCACGTTGCCGGGATCGACGTTGACGCCGTGGCGGCGGTGGAGGTCGGCGGCGACCGCTTCGCGCACCTGGGAGATGCCGTTGGCCGGGGTGTAGCCGTGGTGGCCGTCCTTCAGCGCCTTGATCGCCGCCTCGACGATATGCGCCGGGGTCTGGAAGTCCGGCTGGCCGATCGAAAGGCTGATGATGCTCTTGCCCTGGGCCTCCAGCGCCTTGGCGCGGGCCAGGACTTCGAAGGCGGATTCGGTACCGAGGCGGCCCATGCCGCTGGCGAGATGAAGCATGAAAGATCCTCTAGAGTTGGACGCGGCCTGCTTGGGAAACACCCGGGATGCCGGATCGGACCGGAGTTTAGCGAAAGACCACACCGCGTGAGGGCGGAAGCCGACGGGAATTTGCATGGCGGCGACAGGCCTTGCCACCGGATCCGCACCGCTTCCAGCGGCCGGAGGCTTGACGGGTCCCACCCCCTCCGGTTACATCCACGCCGCTCCAACCCGGACCGGTGCTTCGGTCCTATGCGCATGGCGGGCGTAGCTCAGTTGGTTAGAGCGCCAGGTTGTGGTCCTGGATGTCGGGGGTTCGAGTCCCCTCGCTCGCCCCAGCGCCTCTCGCTCGAAAATGTCGTTCGCTCCTGCCCTGAAGGGCATGCCGTCCCGGCGATCGACCTTCACGCAATTCACCGCAGTAAAGGTCGTAATGCGAGAGAATGCCCGGATGGTTCGGTTGTGCGCCCGCCGAGCTGCCCGTTGGAAGCGGATTTCGCCGACAATGAGCGGTTGCAGGTGCATTATAGTAAATCCATAAGAGCCAGCATTCCTGCCCTGAATCGGACATAAGGCGCGTGACTAAATTCGGCAACATCGGTACCGTGCGCGCTCTCCGGACGGTCACACGATCCGGAGCGAGCGAGCCGAGGAGCACAGTCCAAGTTCTGGGAGGGACAGGCGCCGCTAGGCGGCAGCTCAGAAAATAGACAGGGGACACACACTTTGAAGAGGCAGCCGCAAGGCCGCCTCTTTTTGATTCCGGGACCTCTTGTTTAGGAACAGTTAACCTCTCTGTGTGTTTGATAGGCCAATAGTCTTAACTGATTTACCCGTAAGAAGTGCCGTGGCCCACGAACCGTTTCCCGTCGGCCTGACCTGCCTCAGTCGAGCGGAATCCTTCCGGGATCCCGGCACGAACCTGCACGAACGGCGGGTCATCTTGTTGATCGAGATGGTCGCCAACCGGCTGGGCATTCCGCCGGAGATATCCTACCGCATCGGGCAAGCGTCGCTCCTGCACGACATCGGCAAGATCGCGGTGCCGGTCGACCTGTTGCAGAAATCGACACCGCTCACCGCCGAGGAAAGTGCGCTGATCCGCACCCACTGCCGCCGGGGCTATGACATTCTCCACTGGAACGCCGACGCCTTGCTGCAGCTCGCCAGCGAGATCGCCCTCCATCATCACGAACGCCACGACGGGACGGGGTATCCCGACGGCATTGCGGGCGACGACATTCCGCTGCCCTGCCGGGTGGTCTCGGTGTGCGATGCCTATGATGCGTTGCGGCAGGATCGGCCGTACCGTCGCGGCCTGTCCCACGAACAGGCGATGAATGTTCCTGTTGCAAGGCGACGGGCGGACGTTGCCCCAGCATTTCGCCCCCGAGGTGCTCTCGGCATTCGAGAGCCTCAGTGACGCAGCGAGATCGATCTTCGACAGCTACGACGACGCGGCCGATCTGGCACGCCTGATGGGGTGAGGGCTACCGGTACTTCATTCCCTTCTTCTCGGCGGCCATCCAGGCCGGCTTCCGCTTGGCGATCTTCGTGTAGACCGGGCAATCCTCGGCATGGGCGCCGGGGAGATAGCCGATGCTCATCAGGAACTCACCGACGATCTCGCCGCCGGTGAAGACGAAGGTCTTCTTGAAGAGCTTCAGCCACTCCGCCTTCGGCATCGGGTGATGTGCCGCCAGCCAGGCCGCGAACGAGCCGTGGCTCTTCTGCAGCGCCTGGATCCTCTTCGCGTTCTCGATCGCGGCATTGACTTTGAGCTTGTTGCGGATGATGCCGGCATCGCCGAGCAGCCGCGCCCGGTCCTTCTCGCCGTAACGGGCGACCTTGGCGATCTTGAAGCCATGATAGGCCTCTTGGAACGCCGCCTGCTTCTTCAGGATGGTGAGCCAGGAGAGGCCGGCCTGGTTGATCTCCAGGACCAGGCGCTCGAACAGCTGGTCGTCGTCGGCGATCGGGAAGCCGTAATGCTCGGCGTGATAGGGCCCGTGCCATTCATGGCCGGGCGCCACTTTGCAATATCCGCTCATGACGGATGGCTCATCGGTTCACCGTTCACTGTCCCCGCTCATTGTCCGGGAGTCTCCCCGGGCTCCTGCAGCATGGTCAGCGACAGATGATAATGGATGATGAGGAAGACGCTGATGCCCCAGATGACGAAGGTGATCAGCGTCGTCGCCAGGATCTTGCGGCCGAGGTGGGGCATCACCGGCGCGCCGGGATCATGCCCGGGCCCCGGGTTCTCCTGGCGCCGGACGCCCCAGGGCAGCACCGCGAACAGCACCACCCACCAGACCACGATGTAGACGAAGATCGAGCCGATCCACTGCATCTCTTCTTACGCCTGTTCCAGCTCGATCAAGGTGCCGCAGAAGTCTTTCGGGTGGAGGAACAGCACGGGCTTCTCATGGGCGCCGAGCTTCGGCTCGCCGTCGCCCAGCACCCTGGCACCGGTCGCCTTCAGCCGGTCCCGCGCGGCGATAATGTCGTCCACCTCGTAGCAGATATGGTGGATGCCGCCGGCGGGATTGCGGGCGAGGAAGCCCGCGATCGGCGATTCCTCGCCCAGCGGATGCAGGAGCTCGATCTTGGTGTTTGGGAGCTCCACGAAGACCACGGTGACGCCGTGCTTCGGCTGCGCGACCGGCGCCGACACCTTGGCGCCGAGGGTCGCGGAATAGAGTGAGGCCGCCGCCGTCAAATCCGGCACGGCGATCGCCACGTGATTCAGTCGTCCGATCATCGTCTTGCAGTCCGTTCCTAAAAAGCGCGCCATGTTGCAGCGCACCGGTCCCACCCGCAAGGGGGGCGAGGCTCCCGAATTGTCGCACATCAAGGACCCGGAGCAACGAGACGGGGAAGAACTGGCGCCGGCTTTCGGCCTCTGCATAATGCGGCCATGGCCGACAACCTGACCGCCGATCTCGCGTCCTTGGAATTCGCCAATGACGCCTTCTACCAGGCCTTCGCCGCGGCGGACCTCGCCGCCATGGAGGCCGTCTGGGCCGAACAGCCGACGGTGTTCTGCTGCCATCCGGGCTGGCCGCCGCTGACCTCGCGCACCGAGGTCATGGCGAGCTGGCGCGACATCCTCGGCGGCGCCGGCCCGGTCCCGGTCACCTGCGCGGCACCGCGGCCCGCGATCCTGGGCGAGGTCGGCCTGGTCTGCTGCTACGAGCGTTTCTCCAACCAGCATCTGGTCGCCACCAATCTCTTCATCCGCGCCGGCGATCGCTGGCGGATGATCCATCATCATGCCGGCCCGCTGGCGCGCGTGCCGGAGGAGATCGCCGCTGCCGACAATCCGTCGCGGCATTGATTTCGCATCCTCGCCGGGACGACGCCGCGCGGCGCATTGCGCCGGCGCCGAGGCGGCGGCATAGTGACTCGGATGATTCGGGATTTTTCCTTGCGACTCATTTGCTTGCGACTCGGGCCCCGGCGAATCGGTGTGGCGGTTCTGCTCGCTGCGCTGCTGGCCGTCGGTTCGCTCGGATCCGCCCGGGCGGACTACAATGCCGGGCTCCAGGCCTTCAATGCCGGCGACTACAAGCGCGCGCTGAAGGAGTGGCAGGCCCCGGCAGAGGAGGGCGATGCCCAGGCCCAGCATGGGCTCGGCCTGATCTATGAGACCGGCCGCGGCCTCGACAAGCCTGACCTGACCCAGGCGATCCACTGGTACCAGGCCTCGGCCGACCAGGACTACCCGCCGGCGCTGAACAATCTCGCCATGCTCTATTCCAGCGGCCGCGGCGTCGCCAAGGACCAGCCGAAGGCGATTCAGCTTTGGAAGCAGGCGGCGGAGGCGGGCAACACCACTGCCGAGTTCAATCTCGGCATCCAGTACATGTTGGGC
>DATKNM010000634.1:0-11124 GCA_035541335.1 Binatia bacterium | reverse complement strand
ACGCGGAAGGCCGGATCGTCGATGGCCACCCGAACGAGGTTGCGACCATCACCGACGTCTGGACCTTCAGCCGGCCGGTGACGTCGCGCGATCCCAACTGGGTCCTGGTCGCGACCGAAAGCCCGCACTGAGGCGGGCGGCCAATGGCACCGTCGGGGGGACAGGCGGGCGGCGGGAGACGGCGGGCGCCGCATGGTGGCGCGGTGCGCCGGTCCGCCAAACGCCGCAACCGTCCTCTCGCCCCCGGAAAAGCCCAGCAGGGCAAGCATCACCAGCCGAAGCACCCCGTGGCGCAGCGCCGGGCGGCGCGCGCCGCAGCGGCGGCGGCCAAGCTCGCCGCTGCCAAGCGCGCGCTCCTCGCGCACCGTTCGCTCAGCCTGGCCTCGCTGGGCGTGCTGCTGCTGATCGCCTCCTGCGCCCTGCCCCGGATCGGCGAAGCGCCCACGCATAGCCTTGCGCTGGTCGCCACCGATTTCGACTCCCTGCCCGGATTCGGCGCGGACCATCTGTCCGAGGCCATCCCGGCCTTCCGCAACACCTGTTCCGCGCTGGCGCAATGGCCGGACGAGAAACCGCTCGGCAAGGTCGGCGGCGCGGTCGGCGACTGGCGCGCGCCCTGCGCAGCGGCGCTCACCATCTCAGCCGGCGACGATGCGGCTGCCGCCGAGTTCCTGACCGCCTATTTCCAGCCCTTTCGGGCGCTCGATCGCGCCGCGGAAGCGGGACTCTTCACCGGCTACTACGAGACCGAGGTCGAAGGCTCGCGGGTCAAGACCGGGGATTACGCCGTGCCGCTCTACCGCGCCCCCGCGGATCCAAACGCATACTCTCGCGCCGAGATCGATGCCGGCGCACTCAAGGGGAAGGGGCTGGAGCTCCTTTGGCTGAAGGACCCGGTCGATGTCTTCATCCTGCAGATCCAGGGCTCCGGCCTGGTGAAGCTCGCCGACGGCACGCAGACCCGCGTCGGCTATGCCGGGAACAACGGACGCGACTTCGTGCCGGTGGCGCGGCTGATGATCCAGGCGGGGATCATCAAGAAGGACCAGGCCTCGATGCAGGCGGTGCGCGCCTGGCTCAAGGGCCATCCCGCCGACGCCGTCACCTGGATGCAGAAGAACCCGCGCTACATCTTCTTCCGCGAGCTCGACGCCAGCAACGGTCTCCCCGCCGGACCCTCGGGCGCCCTCGGCGTCACCCTGACGCCGACCCGCAGCATGGCGGTCGATCCCGATTTCCTGCCCTTGGGCGTGCCGGTCTGGCTCGACACCAAGGCGCCGGACGGAACGCCGCTGCAGCGGCTGATGGTGGCCCAGGACGTGGGCTCCGCGATCAAGGGCCCCATCCGCGGCGATCTCTTCTGGGGCACCGGCGAGCCGGCGCTGGAATTTGCCGGACGCATGAAGTCCTCCGGCCAGTATTATGTCCTCTTGCCGAAGACCGTGGCGGCGCGTAGCACCGTCCTGGTGACCAACAACGACGGATCGAATTGAATATGACCCCCGACTCCCAGGGCGCGCCCCAGCAGTCCACCGGGCTGCCGATCGTCGGGTTGTTCGTAACCTGCCTCGTCGATCTCTTCCGCCCTTCGGTCGGCTTCGCCGCGGTGAAGTTGATCGAGCAGGCCGGATTCATCGTCGCGGTGCCTGAGGCGCAGACCTGCTGCGGCCAGCCGGCCTACAATTCCGGCGATCGCGCCGATGCCGCGGCGATCGCGCGGAACACCATCGCCGCCTTCGAAGACTACGACTATGTGGTGGCACCGTCGGGCTCCTGCGGCGGCATGCTGCGCTGCCATTATCCGGAGCTGCTGGCGGACGATCCCGCATGGGCATCGCGCGCGAAAGCGCTGGCGGCCCGCTGCTATGAGCTGACCCAGTTCCTGGTCGAGGTGGCGAAGCTCGAGGGCATCGACGCGACCTTGAAGGCCCGCTGCACCTACCACGACTCCTGCTCGAGCCTGCGGGAGATGAACGTGAAGGCGCAGCCCCGCAGCCTGCTCCGCCAAGTGAAGAGCCTTGAGCTCGCCGAGCTTGCCGAGACCGAGGCCTGCTGCGGCTTCGGCGGCACGTTCTGCGTCAAGTTCCCCGACATCTCCAACAAGATGGTCGAGCGCAAGACCGCAGACATCATCGCCAGCGGCGCCGATCATCTCTTGGCCGGCGATCTCGGCTGCCTCATGAACATCGCCGGCAAACTGCAGCGCCAGGGCAGCGCCATCCGGGTGCGCCATGTCGCCGAGGTGCTGGCCGGCATGACCGACACGCCGGCGATCGGCGAGGCGGAGTAGCGCGATGTTCGTCCCCAACTCCAACGCCTTCGCCGAGAAGTCCACCGAAGCCCTGGCCGATCCGCAGCTCCAGGAGGCCTTGAGTGTCCTCCGCGTGCAGTCGATCCCGAACCGGCTGAAGGCCGCGACCAACCTGCCGGAATTCGAAGCCCTGCGCGACAGCGCGCGGGATCTGAAGAACCATATCCTCGGCCATCTCGACCAGTACCTGATGCAGTTCGAGGCCCAGGTGCAGGCGGCGGGCGGCGCGGTCCATTGGTGCAGCGACGCCGAGACCGCGCGGCAGACGGTGCTGAAGCTCTGCCGCGAGGCGGGGGCGAGGACCGTCACCAAGGGCAAGACCATGATCGGCGAGGAGATCAGCATCAACGATTTCCTCGCCGAGAACGGCATCGAGCCGGTAGAGACCGATCTCGGCGAATACATCATCCAGCTCCGGCACGAGACGCCGAGCCATATCATCGGCCCGGCGCTGCATGTGACGAAGCGCCAGGTCGAGGAGACCTTCCGCAAGGCCCACACCGATCTCGATGCGGCGCGCTCGCTGGAAGAGCCCTCGGCGCTGATGGCGGAAGCGCGTGCGAAGCTGCGCGACCGCTTCCTCGCCGCCGATGTCGGCATCACCGGCGCCAATTTCCTGATCGCCGAGACCGGCTCGACCGTCATCGTCACCAACGAGGGCAACGGCGACCTCACGCAGACCCTGCCGAAGATGCATATCGTCCTCGCCTCGATCGAGAAGGTGGTGCCGACCATCGAGGATGCGATGACACTGCTCCGCGTGTTGCCGCGCTCGGCGACCGGGCAGGAGCTTTCGGTCTATGTGACGTTCTCGACCGGGCCGCGGCGAGAGACCGATCCCGACGGGCCGAAGGCGTTCCATGTGGTGCTGCTGGACAACGGCCGCAGCGCCTATCTCGGCGGGCCGATGCAGGAGATGCTGCGCTGCATCCGCTGCGGCGCCTGCATGGACCATTGCCCGGTCTATCACGCCGTCGGCGGCCATGCTTACGGCTGGGTCTATCCGGGGCCGATCGGCTCGATCCTGACGCCGGCTTTGGTCGGGGTGCAGAATGCCGAGCCGCTGCCCAACGCCTCGACGCTCTGCGGCCGCTGCGAGAGCGTCTGCCCGGTGCGGATCCCGATCCCGAAGCTGCTGCGGCATTGGCGCGAGGAAGAGTTCGCGCGCGCGATCACGCCCGGGGTGCAGCGCTCCGGCCTCGGCCTCTGGGCCTGGTTCGCGAAGCGGCCGGCGCTCTATCGCATCGCCGCGCGCTGGGGCGCGCGAGTGCTGCGCTGGGGTGCGGGATCGCGCGGCCGGTTCAAGAGCCTGCCCCTCGCCGGCGGCTGGACCCGGCATCGGGACTTCCCGGCGCCGCAGGGGAAGACCTTCCAGGACCAGTGGCGGGCGCGAAAGGCCGGACGATGAGCACCGATCGCGACCGCATGCTGGCGGCGATCCGCGCCGGCGTCTCCCGCTCGCCGACGCGGGATGTCGCGAAACCGAAGCCGCTGGTGCCGCAGCGCGGACAGCTCGCCGGCCGCGCTTTGGTCGAGCTTTTCCGCAAGCAGGCCGAGGCGGCCGCAGCGACGGTGGTCGAGGTCGCGAAGCCCGAGGATGTGCCGGCGGCGGTCGCTGATTATCTCCGCGGCCGCAACCTGCCGCCGCAGATCCGCCTCGCTCCGGATGAACGCATCTCCGCGCTCGACTGGAAGAGCCAGCCGCTGCTGGAGACCTCCACCGGCAAGAGCGACGGCCATGACGTGACCGCCGTGACGCCGGTGCTCTCCGGCGTCGCCGAGACCGGGACCCTGGTCGTGCATTCCGGGCCTGAGACGCCGAACACGCTCCATTTCCTGCCCGAGACCCACATCGCCGTCGTCTATGCCGACGAGCTCGTGGGCACTTATGAGGAAGCCTGGGGCGCGCTGCGGGCGAAGCTGGGCGGCGACCTCTCCGACGGCAAGATGCCGCGCACGGTCAGCCTGGTCACCGGTCCCTCGCGCAGCGCCGATATCGGCAAGATCCTGCTGATGGGCGCTCATGGGCCGAAACGGCTCCATGTCATCCTGGTGGACTCACCACGCCCGAAGGCCTGAGCCCCGATGGCCCGCCGCCCGATCAGCGAGGAAGAGCGGGCGCTCTGGCAATCCGTCGCCAAGACCGCAACGCCGCTGAAGCGCCGCCGCAAGCCGGAGCCCGCGCGATCCGCCGCCGCGTCTGAAAAGCCGGCAGCGAAGCCGACCAAAGCGAAGTCGAAGCCGGTGGCGCCGAAGGCTCCCGTGCCGATGCCGCCACCGGCCCGGCCGCACGAGCTCTCCCACGGCCTCTCGACCGGCATCGACAAGCGCCAGGCGGAGCGATTCCGCCGCGGCAAGACGCCGATCGAAGGGCGCATCGACCTCCACGGCCGCACCCAGCATCAGGCCCATGACGATCTCCACGACTTCGTCTCCGGAGCGCATGCCGCGGGGAAACGGATGGTGCTGGTGATCACCGGCAAGGGCATGACCGCCTCGAAGTCCGGCATCCTGAAGGAGAGCGTGCCGCGCTGGCTGAACGAGCCGGCCCTCCGCCGCCACGTCCTCGCCTTCGACTATGCCGAGCCGCAGCATGGCGGCGAAGGCGCGCTCTATGTGCTGCTGAAGCGGAAGAGATAGGCTCCGGCGCAAGCCCTGGATTTCTGCAGGTCTCCGCGTATAATGAACGAATGGCGAACGGTCTTTCCGACGATCAATCCGGTTCACTGGTCACCACCTTCTCGGTGATCGAGGCGATCAAGCGCGGCTGTGCAACCGAACTCGCCGAGGGACGCTCTCTTCTCGAAATGGATTCTGGTTACCCTTCCGCGCTGATCGAGGTCACGCCGGACGGCCGACGCTTCATCGTCGAGCTCGTTGGCGAAGATGGCGCCAGAACCCTGCGGCGGATTTCCGAAATTCCGGCCGATCAGAACTAGGCTGTGCCGGATGGCCGACCGACGTTCTATGTTCTTGCCGGACCGAACGGCTCGGGTAAGACGACCTTCGCGCTCAATGACCCAAGCCTCAAGAGCATTCCCTTCATCAATACGGACATCGAAGCCCAACGATTGAGTCCGGCCAGTCCTGCCAAAGCCGCACTCGCTGCGGGACGAATAACCCTATCGAACGTTGCACGCGAGATTGCCGCAGGCATGGCCTTCGCGATGGAGACGACGCTCTCCGGTCGCAGCACGCTCGAGATGATGCAGCGCGCGATAGCTGCAGGATATGGCATCGACCTTTCTTATCTTTGCTTGGACTCGCCAAATCTCAATATTGGTCGGGTGGCAATGCGCGTAGCTGCCGGCGGCCACCATGTTCCTGATGAAGACGTCTTGCGACGCTATTCCCGCAGCCTGCGAAACTTGCCCGCTGCGCTGGCGCTGTCAGATCGTGCCCGCGTCTTCGACAACACAAAGCATGCGACCGCGCAATTGGTTCTTGAGATGCATGAGCGGACTGTCATTTTCCTGCATCAGGAATTGCCGGCTTGGTTGCGGACGGCTTTCCAACTGAATGACGGATTAGAAGACGTGACACGGCACATCGAACACTCGCTCCAGGAACTCCGGCGGATGAAGCGATGACCCCCTTCGGTCAGCGCCTCCGTCTCCTGCGCGAGCAGCACGGCCGCGCCTTGAAGGACATGGCGCGGAGCCTCAAGGTTTCCTCGGCCTATCTCTCGGCCCTGGAGCATGGGCATCGGGCGCAGCCGAAGCCCGGCTTCGTGCAGCAGGTCGCCGCCTATTTCAATCTCGCCTGGGAGGAGGTGGATGAATTGAAGGCGCTCGCCGAGCTCTCCGATCCCAAGCCCAGCATCGACACCAGCGGCCTCTCTCCCCTGGCGACCGAGGTCGCCAACCGGATGAAACGGCGCATCCGGTCGCTGGACGAGCCAGCGCTGAAAGCGATCCTGAAGCAGCTCGGCAAGTAGCCGCCTGTCAGTTCGCCGACAGGCTGGAACCCGGGCGGGAACCCTTGCCCGACCACGGCACTTAGCGTAAGCCTCGTCCTTACTGGCCCGTCCTTCCCGTTCCGGAACTCCCATGAACAACGACACCCTGACCGCCCTGATCCTCGGCGCCATCGAGGGATTCACGGAATTCCTGCCGATCTCCTCGACCGGGCACTTGATCCTGGCGGGCGACCTGCTCGGCTTCCAGAGCGATCTCGGCAAGGTGTTCGAGGTGGTGATCCAGCTGGGCGCCATCCTCGCGGTGGTGGTGTTCTCCTTCGGCCGGCTCTGGCAGGTGCTGGTCGGCCTGCCGACCGATCCCGGCGCGCGGCGCTTCGCGCTTGCCGTCATCATCGCCTTCCTGCCGGCGGCAGTGCTGGGCGCCATCTTCCACGACTTCATCAAGACCGTGCTGTTCTCGCCCTGGGTCGTGGTCATAAGCCTCGTGGTTGGCGGCATCCTCATCCTGCTGATCGAGCGGATGGCGCCGCGGCCGCGCCATCGCAGCATCGAGGGCCTGCCGCTCCGGACGGCCCTCGGCATCGGCTTCTGCCAGGCGATCGCGATGATCCCCGGCGTCAGCCGCGCCGGCGCCACCATCCTCGGCGGCGAGATGCTCGGCGTCGATCGCCGGATTGCGACCGAGTTCTCCTTCTACCTCGCGATCCCGACCATGCTGGGGGCGACCGTGCTCGACCTCTTCAAGGCGCGGGCGGAATTGACCACCAACGGCGTCGGCCTGATCGCCCTCGGCTTCATCACCGCCTTCGTGGTGGCGATCCCGGTGGTGCGCGGCCTCGTCGGCTTCGTCGGTCGCTTCGGCCTCGTCCCCTTCGCCTGGTACCGCATCGTGATCGGCATCGCCTGGGGAATCTGGCTCTTCACGCGGGGTTAGGTCGTGGCCCGCCCTTTAGCGGGCTTCGTCGGCCGCTTCGGCTCCGCCCCCTTCGCCTGGTGCGACATCGTCATCGGCGCTGCGCGAGGAGCGGGGCTGCTTATGCGAAGCTGACTCGTCGACTTGAACGGGGGTGCAATCCGGCACCGACAGTGCTAGCGGATTGTTGGGCGTGGCAAGCAATGCAGCGGCAAGGCGTGCGGCCTGCTTTCTTGATTTGCCAGGGAAGATGCCGTCTTTGACGCCTATTCCTTTTGCCAAGTCTGCGAACTTCTCGGATGATAACCCCGCCTCTTGCATCAGTCTCTCTGCCTGCGCACGGGCCTCCGCCGGTCGACCAAGTTTGCACAGCAAGATGATGGCATTGAAGTCCATCGGATAGCTGTCGTCGTCCCCACGCCGCAGTTCTATGGACGTCGTGCCAATCGCCGTCTCCAGAAGGGTCGATGCCTCACGCCATGCTTTCCGATCGCGTTGTGCCTCCGCCCAGAGTGCAAATTCTGTAGTCGCCGCAATAAACGATCGGTAGTCTTCTGCCCAGTGATCCGCGGCGTATTCAATCTCCCAGAGCGCATCCTTCTGCCGCCCCAGGCGCAACATTGACCAGCCAAGATGCACCATCGCCGACGGCGAGTGATATGCCATAAACTCCCCTTTGAACGCGTTGGCGGCATCATCGAACCGATCGAGTTCGAACAGCGCCTTACCAAGGAGGAACTGTTCGCCCGGTGGGGGGGAAAAAGTCGAGGAAAGCCGGCTCACAACATCCATCAGCAGCCTCATCCGCTGCATCTTGTCGGTTGCTCTTTGTGCCAACTCATAGCTCCGAAGAGCCAGTAGGCTGTCATTGGAGATCTCCGTGTGGCGGGATCCCCAGTAGGCGCCACGGCATAGAGCAATAACCGCCGGACTGAAGGACTCGGTTTTGATGTTCATCTTAGTATCGGCTGGCGTCTCGTTGGCGGGCCTGGTGTAGGCAAGCGCCGCCTTTGCCGTGTACTTCAAGTCCTGCAGACCCGGACATCCCTCTGTACCAAACACAATGAATATTGTGCGGAAGGACTCTTCGATTTCACGTGTGCTCTTGCTTAAATCCGCACTGTCGCGATCGAACTCGGCTTCCGACACAGCCACCATCAAGTCGAGGAGGGCTCTGAGCTCTTCAGCCATCATCTTGTAGAGTGGCGCCTTTGCATTGTTGGCGATATCCGAAAGGTCCACGCGCACCGCTTCAGTCTCGCCCGCAGTCCCGTCGATTGCAGGGTCCGGCACCTGTCCGAACGGGCCAAGCTCGGATATTCCACGCAGTTGTCGGTCGAATGAAGGCAACAAAGTTTGTGCGAGCAGGGACAACTCAGCTGCATCAAGCGTCGCCACTGAACCTTCGCCGCCCTTTCGCAGGACTCTGAATGCACCGACAATTGAGGACACGCCATCGGCGTGATCGATCGCTTTCAACCAGATATCCGCCCGCGGCTGACAGCTACTTGCTGTTGCCGTTACGCCCTTGAGTATTTCAAGGATCGCCGGCCAGCGTGTCCCGGCAGCAATCGCGCCGAGATTATCCAACGCGCGTATCTGACGCGCTCCATCAGCCCCTATTTCCTGGCACGAGCCAATACCGCTCTTCGCGGCCAGTGCGGCTCTAGCGATGTCGAAGTCATAACTCGCCGTGGGATTGCTGGAGAGCAGCCCGGTCTGGTATTGCCGTTTGCCCATTCGCTCCGCCCGGGCGACGTCAAGCTGGTGTGCCAGGCTGCCATACAGCACAGCAGTCGCGTCCTCCCACGGATGCACTACTTCCGCGCTCATGGGCTGCGTTGGAACCAAGCTCACCGGAAGCACATCGGGTATCGGAATTCGCTGCAGCGCCACGCGCGCGAGCCGTTCAGCATCAGTTGGCCGATTGGCTGAGAGGTATTCCTTGGCCGGGTAACTCAGAATGTCGGTCCGGCCTGCGCCGCCCAAGAGCCGCATGTCCTTTTCATCGTATTCAGCGGCGGCGCCGTAATCTTCTGCGTTCTCGTTGATCCACGCCAGCAAGCTCAGAGAATTGGCCTGATCCATGCGATCGTGACAAGTTGTGCCGTCGGCGCATGGCTGAAGATAGTCGGCGAGCGCAGACTGTCGAATTGCCCGCCAGTTGCCGTCCCATTCAGCCAGCCTAAGGGGCTGCTCGTCGGACGTACCCAGCAGAGGTGCGATCCCTAGACCGAAGCCCGGCACGGATGCCTCGGGCGAATCAAAAATATTGAGCTCGGAGAACGTATAAGGATCGGCAAGAGCGATGAGGCGCTGCGCCATCGCCTCGACAAGATCGTCCTGTCCTCCGCTATCAAACACTCCGGGGGAAGGATTGTGGAACCAGTCCTTATCGATGTTTGGTGCTGTTTCTATGTCCGTCAACCTCACCTCGAGAGAGAACGCGCGCTTTCCAATCCGGAAGCCGCCGCGGCGATCCACGGTCGATGGAAGGTCTACGATCTCGAACTCGATGGAGGGGTCTGAGCGTCCCAGTATGCGGTTCGCGAGATGAATCAGCTCGTCGAGCGACACCTCGACTCCGGGCAGCGTAATATGCTTCAGCTCGCTGTCGGTTTCCGTGTCATCCAGTGATGCCGACAGGCCATGTTCGTTCGGCTTCTTTTCGGACCGGTTCTGATTGGTTTCCTGACGCATCTCTCGGACGCGGAGCACCACGAGGCGGGTCAGGATATCCGGACTGAGGCCTTGCTCCTTCGCCTGGTCCGAGACGTTGATCGCCACCAGCCGTATCTTTTGTTTGTAGAGGCTTTGGTAGCCGACCCAGAACAAGATCGCGAAAAGCACCAGAACCGCAATCGATACCGCTATCGATCGCAGCGACTCCAGAACGCCGGTAACCCATTGCAGCCAGCTCGGCCTATCTGTCGCATCCGCCGCCATTGCATTTCCCATCTTCGATGCGAACGGCGAAGAGGGAATTTACTCCTAGTTGTGGCGCCGGTACAGCACTTTCTAGGAGAATCGCGCTTAAAGGATGAACTTCGAGAGGTCGGCGTTCTTCGCCAGGGGCGCGACCTTTTCCTTCACCATGGCGGCATCGACGCGGACGGTCTTGCCGGACTGCTCGCTCGCCGTGAAGCTCACCTCTTCCAGCAAGCGCTCCATCACGGTCTGAAGTCTCCGCGCGCCGATGTTCTCGACGCTGGCGTTGATCTCGGTCGCGAGGTCGGCGATGGCTTCGATCGCATCCGGGGCGAATTCCAAGGTCACTTCCTCGGTCCGCATCAGGGCGACGTACTGCTTGATGAGGCTCGCCTCCGGCTCGACCAGGATCCGCTTCATGTCCTCGCGGGAGAGGGCGTTGAGCTCGACCCGGATCGGCAGGCGGCCCTGCAGCTCGGGAAGCAGGTCCGAAGGCTTGGCGAGATGGAACGCGCCCGAGGCGATGAAGAGGACGTGGTCGGTCTTCACCGGGCCGTGCTTGGTGGAAACCTGGGTGCCCTCGATCAGCGGCAGCAGGTCGCGCTGCACGCCTTCGCGGCTGACGTCGCCGCCGATCCTGGCGCCGTCCGAGCGGGCGCAGATCTTGTCGATCTCGTCGAGGAAAACGATGCCGTGCTGCTCGACGGCGCGGATCGATTCCGCGGTCACCTTCTCCTGGTCCAGCAGCTTCTCGCTCTCCTCGGCGATCAGCACGGCATAGGAATCCGCAACGGTCATGCGGCGCGCCTTCTGCCGCCCGCCCAGCGCGTTGCCCAACACTTCGTTGAGGTTGATCATGCCCATGCTGGCGCCGGGCATGCCGGGGATGTCGAAGGTCGGCAGATTGCCGCCGCCGGTATCCTTGACGCTGACCTCGATCTCGCTCTGGTCGAGCTCGCCGGCGCGCAGCCGGCGGCGGAAGCTGGCCCGGGTCGATTCCGAGGCATCCTTGCCGACCAGGGCGTCCAGAACGCGCTCCTCGGCCAGGCCCTC
>DATKNM010000633.1:0-3614 GCA_035541335.1 Binatia bacterium | reverse complement strand
TGCACGCCGCCGGGGTCAAGACCGGCGAAGTCCTGGAGATCGGCAGCCGGGAGGCGATCCGCGAAGCCGTTGCCGCCGGCCTCGGCATCGGCATCGTGGCGCGGGCGGAATTCGGCGACGACATGCGCCTGAAGGCGCTGGCGTTCGAGGGACCGGTGATGGCCTCGACCGAATACGTGGCCTGCCTCACCGACCGCAAGGCGACTCCCCTGGTGAAGGCGTTCCTGGAGATCGTTCAGGAAACCGTGGCGGCGGAGCGCAAGCGATGAAGCGGCTGCTCGTTGCAACCCTCGCCGTTCTCGCTGTCACGTCGGCGGCATTCGCACAGTCCGAGCCTTGGCAAAGGCTGGAGAAGAACGGCGCGGTCTATGCCGGAACGATCGACCAATATGCCCAGTCGATCGAGATCTACTGCCCCGCGACCGGCAACGCGACGCTGGAGATACGATCGCCGCGCTTCCGCGTTTCGGTGCCGGACGGCCATCGCTATTCGCTGACCTTCATCACCGATCAGGGGCGGTTCGAAATCATGGCGACAGCCAAGGAAACGACGCTCAACTACGTGGCCACCGACCTCAACGCGCGCGTCACCCTGGAGAACCTCGTGGCCGCGCTCTCGAACAGCAAGCAGATCAGCGTCTCCATGTCACCCTTCGGCTGGCAAAAGACCTTCACCGGCGACGGCGCTGCCGAAGCCTTGAAGGGACTGCTGGATCACTGCTGACGGAGGAGATCAGCTCTTCGGCGCGTTCTTGCCGCCGTAGCGCTTCTCCCACTCCTTGAGGATGGCCTGGCGCTTGAGCGCCTCGGCCGCGAAGTCGTTCGGTATCACCAACAGCTCTTCCTCGCCGCCCAGGTAATTGTCCGGCAGTGTGACCGCCACATCCCGTCGGGCCAGGATCTGGTAATACCCGTTGTACATCGCGTTGGCCGCGGCGCTGGCGGAGAAGTCGGCGACGACCTGGGCCGCCTCAAGATGCTTCGCACCCTTCATGACCGCGGTCGCCTCCATCTCCCAGCCGAGCCCTTCCTTCGGCAGGATGACCTCCACCGGTGAGCCATTGGCCGCAAGCTTCACGCCGGCATAGGGAAAGGAGATCCCCACCGCATAGTCACCGGTGGCGACCGCCGCGCAGGCCTTCGCCCCGGAGGGCAGATAGCTGCCGACGTTCTCGTGCAGGAGATCCATGAAATCCCAGGCGCCGGTATCTCCGAAGGTCTGGAGCCAGCCGCCCACCGTCATGAACCCGGTGTCCGACGCGCCGGGATTGGGCATGACGATCTGGCCCTTGTAGGCCGCGTTCAGCAGGTCCTTCCAGGATTCCGGCCTCGGGATGTTGTGCTTTGCAGCTGCGTCCGGGTTGAAGCAGATGGCGGATGCCCAGGCGTCCATCCCAACCCAGGTCGGCCAGCCGGTGCGGCGATCCTTGAATTCGTCCTTGATCAGCTCGAAACCGGACGGACGATAATGTTCGAGCTGATCGTTACTATCGACCTGCATCAGGTAGCTGGCTTCCAGCCCCCAGATCACGTCGGCCTGGGGATCGTCTTTCTCTGCGATCAGGCGCGCCGTGATGGCGGCCTCGGTATCCCGCACCCATTCGATCTTGATCTTGGGATGAGCAGCCTCGAAGGCCTGCTGGTAGACCGGCAACTGTTCGGGCTGCAGCGCCGTATAGACCGTGACTGTCGTGGCCGCGCGGGCGAGCCCCGCGCCAAGAACCAGAGCTGCAACGCATACTGCGCCGCAGAGCATTTGCCCTGCGGTTGCTTTGCTCAAACCCATCGAAGTCGCCTTCCCACTCACTGTCCCCGGATGGCGCGACGCGCGGTGATGTCGAACCGGCGGCGGCGCGGCATTCCTTAACGGGGAAATTATACGCGAGTCAAATGAAGTCGGATATGCGACTCGTCCGTGACGACCGGCACGAATCAGCCGGCTTTCAGGCGCGACGGGCTGAGCTCGCCGGCCGCTTCCAGGATCGGCTGAGCGACCAGAGCAAGATGTGAATTGATTCGTTTCAGGTCGCGCAGGATGTCGAGGTGCAGGCTGCTGGTCTGGATGCTCTCGATGCGGCCGGAGCGCAGCCGCTCCAGATGGCTTTCAGCAGCCTGACGCTCCAGCTCGCGGAACGCCTGCTTCTCGGCAAACAGCTTGCGCGCGAGGTTGATGTCGCCGGTCATGAACACGTTCATCGCCAGCTGCAGGTTGCCGTTCAAGCGATCGTGGATTTCCTCGATGTCCTGCGAACCTTCCGGCGAGAACTTCAGCTTGTACTTCACCTTCTTCGCCGCGAGCTCCATCAGGTTCTTGTCGACGATGTCGCCGATATGCTCGAGGTTGGTCGTGAAGGTGATGAGATCGATCACCCGCCGGTGGTCGGTCGGGTCCATGTGGTCGCGGCTGACCTTGGTCAGATAGAGTTTGATCGCTTCGTTCAGCCGATCGACCTGGGAATCGAGCTCGCTCGCCAGCTTGATCACCTTGCGGTCATCCGAGCGCAACGCCTCCAGGGAGAGACGCAGGATTTCCCCCACCGCATCGCCCATCCGCAGCGCCTCGCGGGAGGCATTGGCGAGCGCGACCGAAGGCGAATCCATGGCGCTTTCCGCCAGGTAGCGCGGCTTCGACGGGTCGTCCGGACGCGCCGCATCGGGCAGGATTCGCTGCGTCAGGCGCGCAACCGGACCTACCAGCCCGATGAAGACCAGCACCAGCAGCAGATTGAACCCGGTGTGGAAGTCGAGGATCTGCCGCATTGCGTTCGGGCTCGTGTCGGAAAGGATCGGCACGATCAGCGGCAGGAAGGGCAGCACGCACAGGACGCCGACCGCGCGGAAGATCATGTTGCCGAGCTGCACCCGCCGCGCTTCCGGCGGATCGGCCATCGAGGTCAACATCGCCATCACGTCGGCGCAGAGATTGGCGCCGAGCACGAAGGCCAGCGCCAGCGGCACCGGCAGCAAGCCGGCCTTCACGAAGGACGCGATCAGCAGGATCACGGCGACGCTCGAGGCGCAGAGCACGGTGAGCACGCCGCCGGCGACGACCCCGAACAGCGGGGAGTTGCTCATCAGGGCGAGAATCTGCGGCAGCAGCGGCGCGTCGCGGATCGGCTCCGCCGCGTCGGTGATCAGATGCAATGCCAGCAGCACCAGGCCGAGACCGATCCCGGCGCGGCCGAGATCCCGGAGCCGCGTGCTCTCCAGCTTGTTGAACATCACGTAGCCCACCAGGATCAGCAGCGGCGAGAGCCAGTAGATCGGTAGGGTATAAGCCTGGGTCACCAGGCTGGTGCCGAGATCGGCGCCGAGCATGATGGCGAGCGTCGCCGCCGCCCCCATCATGCCGCGGGCGGCGAACGATGATGTCAGGAGCCCGGTGGCGCTGCTCGACTGCAGCAGCAGGCTGGTCACCGTGCCGGCGCCGAGCGCGCGGAACCGGTTCGTCATCGCAATCCCGATCCAGTGCCGGAGCCGGCTGCCATAGGCGCGCATGATCCCGGTCCGCACCATCCGGAGGGCCCAGAGGAGCAGCGCCACGGCGCCGAAGAGATGAAGCAGGAACTGCATGCCGATCCAACCGGCGCGAGGCCGGTATCTGTTCTGTGTCA
>DATKNM010000632.1:0-2610 GCA_035541335.1 Binatia bacterium | reverse complement strand
CATCGGTCCCGGCGCCGTCGGCTATGTGCTCGGCATCACCAAGGCCTACACGACGCGGGTCGGCGCCGGACCTTTCCCCAGCGAGCTCACCGACAAGATCGGCGAGCTGATCGGCGAGCGCGGCCGCGAGTTCGGCACCGTGACCGGCCGGCGTCGCCGCTGCGGCTGGTTCGACGCGGCCCTGGTGCGCCAGTCGATCAAGGTCGCCGGCATCGACGGCATCGCCTTGACCAAGCTCGACATCCTCGACGGGTTCGAGGAGCTGAAGATCTGCACCGGATATGACATCGGCGGGGCGAGGTACGACCATCTGCCGGCGGCGTCCCAGCTCCAGGCCAAGGCGCGGCCGGTCTACGAGACCGTCGAGGGCTGGCGCGAATCGACCAAGGGCGCCCGGTCCTGGGCCCAGCTGCCCGCGACCGCGATCAAGTACATCCGCCGGGTCGAGGAGCTGATCGAGGCGCCGGTGGCGCTGCTCTCCACCAGCCCGGAGCGGGACGACACGATTATGGTGACCGATCCCTTCGCGGACTGATTTCCGGCCAAGTCTTGAATGGAGTCCTTGTCAGGATTTCGACCGCTGGTTACCGCCTGTTAACCATCCCCGCCGGAAAATGGCCTGTTGAATTCCAGGGCTGATTCCCAGGGTTGAATCCTGGATTTGAATCTAGGGCTGCGGCGGCAATGGCGGGTGATAGCGATCGGGTGATGTTGGGCGACCGGTTTGAGATCAAGCCGGCCGCCCGCCTGTCGCAATTCGACCAGGGCGCCGCCCAGGCCTTCGCGGCCGAAGACCACGACCATGTCGGGCGCAAGCTGTTTGCCTTGGTCGCCCCCGGCAACTTGCCCTGCCGCGGCCTTCATCTGCCGGAGCGCAAAGGGACGCTGCCCATGCTCTGGCCCGAGGTGAGCGGCGTCGTCGATTGGCCGGTCGGCAACCAGGGTGGCGCGCCGGTCTGGGGCCGCCGTCCGGCGCTGGTCTATCCGCAGCCGGTCGGCGAGCGCATGCTCGCCGGCGACGACCAGCCGCTGCCGCGGCTGAACGAGCAGACCATCGCCCGCACCCTCATCAAGCCGGCGCTGGTCATGCTGCGCGAGCTCGGCCACATGCACATCGCGCATCGCGCGATCCGGCCGACCAACATCTTCTATGCCGCCGGCAATTCCGGCGAGGTCGTGTTCGGCGAGTGCTTCGGCACCACGCCGGGCAGCGACCAGCCCGCGGTGTTCGAGACCATCGAGAACGGCATGGCGCAGCCGATGGGCCGCGCGCCCGGCACCCAGGCCGACGACCTCTACGCGCTCGGCGTGCTGCTGCTGATCCTGCATCTCGGCCGCAATCCGCTCCACGGCCTCGGCGACGAGGCGGTGGTGGCGGCGAAGATCAACTTCGGATCCTTCTCCGCGCTCGCCGGCGGCGAGAAGGTCTCGCCCACCATGGCGGAGCTGTTGCGCGGCCTGCTGTCCGACAAGGTCTCCGACCGCTGGACCTTCCGCAATCTCGACATGTGGATGCTCGGCCAGTACTTCAATCCGGTGCTGCCGGTCCTGCCGCAGCGCGCGACGCGGCCGATCCGCTTCGGCGGCGGCGAGCACATGAGCAAGCCCGCGGTCGCCAACGCGCTCGCGTTCCACTGGGACGAGGCGGTCCCGTTCGTCGATAGCGGCGCGCTCGAGAGCTGGCTGAAGCGCGGCTTCAACGACGAGAAGGCGGGCGAGCCGCTGGCTTTGATCCGCGGCCTCTCCTACAGCTACGGCCCGTCGAACGCCGCCAAGCACCGCACGGTCTCGCGGATGATCAACTTCATGGGCGGCAGCTACCCGGTCTGCTACAAGCAGATCCGCGCCAACGTGACGGCGTTCGGCACCATGCTGGCGTCGATCATCGACCAGCCGTCGCTCAGGACCGAGTTCGTCGAGATGCTGCGCGGCCGGCTGGGCCAGGGATGGCTCGACCATCAGCCGAAGCTTACCATCGACGAAGTGCAGGCGCGCCGGATGCTCGACACGACCGAGAAAGTGATCGAGCGGCCGAGCCCGGGCTATGGCGTCGAACGCGCGCTCTACGAGCTCGATCCGGGCATGCCCTGCTACAGCGAGCTGATCGGCGACTTCTATGTCACGTCGCTGAAGGATCTGCTGCCGGCGATCGATGCGGCGCTGCCGGGCGTCGAAGCCGGCACCATGCCGGTCGATCGCCACATCGCCGCCTTCGTGGCCGCGCATATCGGCCGTCCGGTCGAGCGTGAGCTGGCGCTGCTCGCCAATGTCGTCGACCAGAATGCCTACCGTTTGGGCGTGCTGCGGCTGATCGCGGCCGTGCAGCGCAACCATCCGCATCACGACCTGCCGCGCCTCGCCGAGGCGATGGTGGCGATCCTGGAGCCGGTGGTCGAGAGCTTCCATCGGCTGAAGGCCCGCGCGGAGATCAAGGACAAGCTGCGGCAGCTCGGGGACCGGGCTGATTTTGAGCAGATGGCGGAGCTGCTGGACGACGAAGGCCCGATGCGCCGCATCGACATCAGCGGCTTCGAGGAGGCGCAGCGGAGTTATGCGAGCCTGGAGATGGAAGCTGTCTGGCTGGAGCAGGGCGGGTTGACCGATCCCGCG
>DATKNM010000631.1:0-4173 GCA_035541335.1 Binatia bacterium | reverse complement strand
CGCATCGCCGAAGCCGCCTGCGCGCTCGGCGGCGGCATCTGGTCGATGCATTTCGTCGGCATGCTGGCGCTGCGCCTCCCGGTCACGATCAGCTACGATGCGATCCACACGCTCTCTTCCGTGCTGGTCTCGATCCTGATCACCGGTCTCGGTCTCTCCTTCGTGCACATGGGTGAGCGGAACCTGTGGCGCACGGTGGTCTCCGGAACGCTGATCGGGCTCGGCATCGTCACCATGCATTACATCGGCATGCGGGCGATCGGCGGCAACTGCCTCGTCGACTACGCGCCGGCCGGGATCCTGCTCTCCTCCGGCATCGCGATCCTCTCTTCGATCGCAGTGGTGCAGATCGCCTATCGGCGGCGCACGCTTCTCCAGCTCTCGCTGGCGGCGGTACTGCTCGGCATCACCATCTCCAGCATGCATTACACCGCCATGGCCTTCACCCGCTTCGTGCCGGTGAGCGAGCTCGTCGCGCTCGGCCAGCCGATGATCCAGGACGGCTATCTCGCGCTCATCGTGGCGTTGGCCGCCTTCGTGGTCTGCGGCCTCTTCCTGCTGACCGCACTGCCGCTGCCGACCGCCGGCCTGATCGCCGCGCCGGCGGGACCGGCGCTCGCCGCCGCGTTCGCGCCCACCGTGCCGCAAGCCGAGGCGGCCGCGCCGCGCCCGGCGCCGCTGCCCACCCAGCTTGCGGAAAAGAGGCCGGCGGAGAAGAAGCCGGAGGCGGTCGACCGGCTGCGCCTGCCTTACGAGCAGGGCGGACTCACCTTCTTCGTTGACGTCTCGCGCGTGACGGCGATCCAGGCGGAAGGTCACTACACCCGCCTCTACCAGGGGCAGGAGAGCCACTTCTGTCCCTGGTCGATCTCCAAGGTCGAGGAGCATCTCGCCGGGCACCGGTTCATCCGCACCCATCGCAGCTTCCTCGTGAGCCTGGAGCATGCCCGTGCCTTCCAGCGGAAGCACGACAAGGTCTACCTGATCGTGCCCGGGCCGGAGGACAATCTCGTGCCCGTCAGCCGCGGCCATGTCGCCGAGGTCCGGAAGGCGCTGGGGATCTAGCGTCCGGCGCCTTTACGGCCGCGGCCGAGTTCAAGGCCCCGTCAAGGTTGTTAAGTCTCTGACCATGAGAGACAAAATGCCATTCGCAGGCGCCAAACCGATTCTGCAACTCGTAAAGGTCCGGTCAAGGTTGGCGACTGAGATTATACCTCACTCCGAACCTCTGAACAACCTTTGCGCGAGAATTCGCTGGCGCTTGCCCCTCTAGCTCTGGAAATACTGCGGCCGATCGAGATCGGCGATGAGGCCCGGCGCGGCCGGCTGCCAGCCGGTCGCTTGGCGCGTGCGCGCGCTGGAGGTCGGGTTGTCGAGCGCCGCGAAATGGGCGAACCAGCCGAAATGCTCGGCGGCCTCGGCGGAATTCTTGGCGACGACCGGCAGGTTCAAGCGGCGGCCGATCACCGCGGCGATCTCCTTGAACGCGACGCCCTCCTCGGCATTGCCGTGATAGCAGGGCTGCGCGGCGCCGCTCTCCAGCGCGAGGCGATAGAGCTTGGCGGCATCCAGCCGATGCACCGCCGGCCAGCGGTTCAAGCCGTCGCCCACATAGGCCGCGGCGCCCTTCTCGCGAGCCATCGCGATCAGGAGCGGGACGAAGCCGTGATCGCCGTCGCCATGCACCGAAGGCGGCAAACGCATGACCGAGACTTTGACTCCGCGCGCCGCCACCGCGGCCGCCGCTTCCTCCGAGGCGACGCGTGGGAACGCCGCGGCGGGCTGGTCGTCCTCGGTCGCCATGCGGCCCGGAGTCACGAGGCCAGTGCCGCTGGTGACGATCAGCGGGCGGTTCGATCCTTCCAGCACGGCGCCGAGCGTCGCGATCGCCCGCCGGTCGATCTCGCAGTTCTCCTTGAACTTGGAGAAGTCGTGGATGAAAGCCGCGTGGATCACGCCGTCCACCGCGGCGGCGCCGGTGCGCAGGCTCTCGAGATCCGAGAGCTCGCCGCGATGGACCGCGGCGCCCGCCGCCGCGACGGCCTTGGCGCCCGCATCCGAACGGGCGAGGCCGAGCACCTGATGGCCGGCGGCGATGAGCTCCTGGACGACGGCGGATCCGATGAAGCCGCTGGCTCCGGTGACGAAGATGCGCATGGGAGATACCTCAGGACGGTGGGGAGAGTGCCGCCTATCTAGAGATTTGCGCCCGGACGATCCATGCTGCAAAGTCCGTATTATCTTCGCAATCGTCCGGAACTGGCCCATGGATCCGCTCTCCGACGTCCTCTCCCTGCTGAAGCCGCAAAGCCATGTCTCGGCCGGCTTCGACGCGGGCGGAGACTGGGCGATCGCATTTCCCAAGAATGCCGGCATCAAGTGCTACGCCATCGTGTCCGGAGCGTGCTGGCTGGCGGTGGAGGGTGTCGCGGACCCTGTCCATCTGAAGGCCGGGGACTGCTTCCTGTTGCCGAGCGGGCGCGCCTTCCGGCTCGCCAGCGACCTCGACGTCGCGCCGGTCGATGCGCATACGGTCTTCCCGCCGCCGCAAGCGGGCGGCGTCGTCACTTACAACGGCGGCGGCGATGTCTTCCTGGTCGGCAGCCGCTTCACCCTGAGTGGCGCGCATGCCGAGATCCTGCTCAGGATGATGCCGCCGATCGTGCACATCCGGAAGGAATCCGACCAGGTGGCACTGCGCTGGTCGGTCGAGCGGATGATGCAGGAGTTGCGCGAGCCGCAGCCCGGCAACTTCCTGGTGGCCCAGCACCTCGCGCATCTGATGCTGATCCAGGCGCTCAGGATGCACATGGCGGAAGGCGTCGGCGAAGTGGGCTGGCTCTTCGCGCTCGCCGACCGGCAGATGGGGGCGGCGATCGGCGCCATGCATGCGGAACCGGCGCGGCGTTGGACCTTGCAGGCGCTGGCGGCCCGCGCCGGCATGTCGCGCTCGACCTTCGCGCTCCGGTTCAAGGAGGCGGTCGGCCTCTCGCCGATGGATTACCTGACCCGCTGGCGCATGCTGCTGGCGGGCGACCGGCTGGTGCATACCGGCGAGTCCGTTTCCGCCATCGCGCTTTCGCTCGGTTATGAATCCGAGAGCGCCTTCAGCACCGCCTTCAAGCGGGTCATGGGCTCCTCGCCGCGGCAGCATGGCCGCGCGATGCCGGTCGAAGGCTGAGCCTCAACAAACGACGCTGAGCGCGCGCAGCATGGATGTTGCGGCGCGAAAGATTCGCCGGCACGCATTGTGTCCGAAATGCGGCGGCATTTCGTGCAGCGGGGCTGCGTTTCGTGCAGTTCGGGAGGCGGTGGTCACTTCGAACTCACGGCCTTTCCATCATCGGATCAAGGTGTCGGCAAAAGCGCACATCCTGGGAGGGATGCCATGATACCTGCCACCTTCGAATACCACCGGCCGACCACCATCGACGATGCCGTCAAGTTGCTGGCGCAATATGGCGATGACGCACGGGTCATGGCCGGGGGCCACAGCCTCATCCCGATGATGAAGCTGCGCCTGGCGGTGCCGGGTCACCTGGTCGACCTCCAGGACATCGGCAGCCTGAAGGTCGTCAAGGACGCGGGGGGCGTGATCGAGATCGGCGCCATGACCACCCAGCGCGAGATCATCCAGTCCCAGATCCTCGGCGCGGCGTGTCCGATCCTGAAGGAGACGGCCGAGCAGATCGCCGATCCCCAGGTGCGCTATTGCGGGACCCTGGGCGGCAATGTCGCCAACGGCGACCCGGGCAACGACATGCCCGCCGTCATGATGGCGCTCGACGCGCTCTATGTGGTGAAAGGCTCCGGCCCGGCGCGCGAGATCAAGGCGCGCCAGTTCTACGAGGGCGCCTATGCGACGACGCTGCAGGAGGGCGAGATCCTGACCACGATCCGGATCCCGAAGCCCGCCTCAGGTCATGGCTGGGCCTATCAGAAGCAGAAGCGCAAGATCGGCGACTACGCGACCGCCGCCGCGGCCGCGATCCTCTCCGTCTCCGGCGGCAAGTGCACCGCCGCCGCCATCGCGCTCACCAATGTCGGCGACACACCGCTCTTCGCCGAGGCCGCCGGAGCGGCCCTGGTCGGGACGTCGCTCGACGCCGCCGCGATCGAGAAGGCGGCGCAAGCGGCGGTCGGCATCACCCAGCCGGCCAAGGATGCGCGGGG
>DATKNM010000630.1:0-4528 GCA_035541335.1 Binatia bacterium | reverse complement strand
GCAGAAGACCGCCGGCACTGCTGCGCGCAAGAAGAGCTCGGGTGCGGCCGCCGCCAAGGACGCCGACACCCGCGCCCTCGAGCACGATCTCTCCCTGAAGCTCGGCCTCAAGGCCGAGGTGCAGTTCGACGGCAAGGGCGGCCGCCTGGTGCTGCACTACACGTCGCTCGACCAGCTCGACGGTTTGATCGAGAAGCTGAACGGCTGAGCCGCGCTTCGCCACGTCCTAGACTTCTTGTCTCACCCTGCAACCGGACATCGTGGGAACACCGTCTCGTCGCATTTGTGGCGAAACGCTGTTAGCTTAAGGTTCGGTTTCGCAAAGGTTTTTCGAGTACAGCAGTCCCCAGTCTCGATGTATGAATTTGAACGGCCGCCCCACCTCGTCTTCGACGGCCCCAGCAGCATCCAGTCCGCGCGCATCCGCCAGCTCCACGACTATTGGCGCTCCAAGTGCCGGGACGACCGGCTCCCGCCGCGCAACGCGATCGAGCCCGGCGACATCCGGCCGCTGCTCCCGCACCTGATCCTCGCCGAGCTGACGCCCGAGCCCTTCCGCATCCTCTACCGCCTGGTGGGCACGGCGATCGCCAAGGCGCATAAGGAGGATTTCACCGGCCGCGACCACGCCGAAGTCGAGAGCCTGCGCGGCGCCGGGCTCGAGGACGCCTATCGCCAGGCGCTGAGGTCCGGGCAGCCGATGTTCGGCCGGACCGGTCTCTATGCCGGCGATCACTCCTGGATCGGCTTCGAATACGCGATCCTGCCGCTGAGCGACGACGGCGTCCTCGTGAACAAATGCCTCACCATCGAATGCACCGGCGCCGCCGAGCAGCAGACCTGGGCCGAGGGCGCCGCCGGCCGCCCGGCTCCGGAGGAGCCGCGCCAGGGGCGCTGAGCACGTCAGCTCGGCGAGACGCCGTCCGCCGCACGCGGCAGCCACAGCACGGCACGTAGGCCGCCCCCCGGCCGGTTCTCCAGGAGGACGTCGCCGCCATGGGCGCGGGCGATGTTGCGGGCGATCGACAGGCCGAGGCCGGTGCCGCGATGCGCAGTCGCGCGTGCGCGGTCGAGCCGGTAGAACGGCTCGAACACCCGTTCCTGCTCCTCGGTTGGAATGCCGGGGCCGCGGTCGCAGATTTCGATCTCGACCCGATCGGGATAGCCCGCGAGACCTGCGACGCCGCCACCGCCGTATTCGGCCGCGTTCTCCAGGAGATTCCGCACCGCACGGCCGAGTGCCATGGGGCGGCAGGTGAATTCCAGCCCCTGTGGCCCCCGGTAGCACATCGTCTTGCCGAGGTCCGCCAGCTCCTCGCATAGGCTCTCGACCAAGCTCACGAGATCGATGCGGCAGCGTGGCTCGCCGGCGTCGGCGTCGCGGGCGAAATCGAGCGTCGCCGCGATCATCTCATCCATCAGCTTCAGGTCGGCGATCAGGCGCGGGCGATCATGATTCGCGGGCAGCGCCTCGGCGCGCAGCCGCAGCCGGGAGATCGGTGTGCGGAGATCGTGGGAGATCGCCGCCAGCAAGGAGGTGCGGTCGTCGACGAAGCGCGTGATGCGCCGCTGCATGGCGTTCAAGACGGCGGCAGCGGCGCGGAGCTCGGCCGGCCCGGTCTCGGGGATCGCCGACGCGGCGATGTCGATGCCGAGCCGCTCGGCCGCCTCGGAAAAGCGGCGCAGCGGCGCGGTCAAGCGGCGCGCGACCAGCAGCGACAACACCGCCGCCACCGACAGCGAGGCGCCCCACCACAGCAGGCTGCGGAGGATGTCCGGCCGCATCAGCAGTTCGGCGGGCAACGGGACGACCAGCCAACGATGATTCGTGGTGAGCCGTAGCCAGAGCCGGAACTCCGCCGGAAGAGGATGCGCGCCCAGCAGCGGCGGGCCCCCGACGCTATCTGCAAGCCCCGGTGGGAACGGCGCCTCCACCAGCGCGAGGTCGTAGCGCCCAGCCGCCTTCTGCATCAGCTTCTCGCGGAAGACGTGGACCGGCGGCGGATCGATCACCTCGCCGCTCGGCGCGAAGCCCGTCGCGAAGGTGCCGTCGCCGGCCGCCGCCGCCGCGACTGCCCGATCGACGATGGCTTCCGCGGCGCCGGTCGCGGTCAGCGGCAGGACATGCAGCCGCTCGCCCGTGAACAGCAGGAAGCCGACCAGCTGCATCGCGGCGAGCCCGCCGAACACCGCGAGGAAGATGCGTCGGGCGATGCTGTCGCCGAGCAGGCGACGCGGCAGGTTCCGGCGCTGGGCCGACGCGGCATCGACGCTCATGGCGCGCCGAAGCCTGGATCGGCTGGGATGAGCGCCACCGGCACGGTCAGCTGATAGCCGCCGTTGCGCACCGTCTTCACCAGATCAGGGCGTCGCTCCAGGCGCGCGCCGCCCGAGAACGTCTCCGCGCGCGGCGCCTCCAGCTTGCGGCGGATCCGGCTGACCAGGATGTCGATGCGCCGGTCGGCGCCGTCGCTCGGCTTGCCGGTGGTGAGCTCCACCAGATGCTCGCGGCTCAGGATCATCTGCGGGTGATCGCAGAAGGCGAGCAGCAGGTCGAACTCGCCCGACGTGAAGGTGATCAGCACGCCCTCCGGCGACCAGACCTCGCGCTGGGCCGCATCCAGGGTCCAGCCGGCGAAGCGATAGCGCCGCGCGCCGCGGGATGTGAGTGTGGGCGTCCTGGGGCCGCCGCCGGACCGGTCGACGGCGTCGCGGCTGCGGCGCAGCACTGCGCGGATCCGCGCCAGCAGCTCCGGGGGATCGAACGGCTTGGCGACATAGTCGTCGGCGCCGCTGTCGAGCCCGGCGACGCGATGGGGACCCTGGCCGAGGGCGGTCAGCATGATGATCGGCAGGGCGGCGACGGTCCGGTCGGCCGGCGCACGCAGGCGCCGACAGAGCGCGAGCCCGTCCTCGCCCGGCAGCATCACGTCCAGCAGCACCAGGTCCGGTGCCGCCGCAGCGACCAGCTTCAGCGCGGTGCTGCTGTCCGGCGCCAGCGCGACGCGAAACCCGTTCTGATCGAGGAGCCGGGCCAGCAGCAGACGGTGCCCGCGATCGTCATCGACCACCAGGACCAAGGGCCGGTGGCCGAACACCCGCCCGACGGACGGTGCGACTGGAGCGGTTTCGGAAACGAGATCGGACATCGGAATCCTGGAAGGAGGAAAATGCAGTCGAAGAAAGACACCGTGTCCGAACCGAACACGGGCCGCAACCCCGCCGATGGAGCGCACCCGTGGACCGCACCCATGGACCCCATAGGTCGATGCCGGCGGGTGGAACCGGCATCGACCGTCGGTGGGCCTAGGCCGTGGCCAGGGTCTGGCTCGTGCTCTGGCCGCTCAGCTTCAGGAGGTCGCTCAGCAGCGTCTTCAGATCGTTCTTCACGGTCGCCGTGACGCTGGCGGTCGTGGAGCTGCTGTCGCTGCTGCTGTCGCTTTCATCGCTGGAGCTTGAGCTGGTGGTTCCGGTCGAGCCGGTCGCATTCTCCAGCAGGCTGATCAGTTGATCGAGACTGCTGCCGGAGCTGTCCGAGCTATCCGAGCTGCCGGAGTCGTCGGACGACGAGGGCGGCGGTGGCGGCGGCGGGCCATCGGGACCGCCGGCCCCGCCCATACCGCCCATACCGCCCGGGCCGCCCATTCCACCCGGGCCGCCACTGGCTCCGCCGCTCTCCTGGGTGCCGATCAGCACCGAGCGCATGCTGGAGCTCAGCTTCTGGAAGCCGGTCTCCAGCTCGTCCTGGGTGAGGCTGCCGTCGCTGTCGGTGTCGAAGGCGGTGAAGAGAGCGGAGGCGATTCCGCTGTCCATCCCGCCAGAGCCGGATGGCCCGTTGGCGAACTCGGTCTCATCGACCCCGCCGCTGCCATCCGCGTCCAGCTTCTGGAACATCTGCTGGCGCATCTGGGCGAGGCTGGTCGAGCTGACGCCCGAATACCCGCCGATACTGCTGGTCATGGCATTACTCCGTATTGCCGTTGCGAAACGGGGATCCGCCGGCGCCATTCGGGCGTGACCCCGTCCGGCACCGCCGTCCCCGTCGCCGGGGATGCATGAGAAATACCATTCAACAAATATTTCCGCCGATGTTTCAAGCATTAACCCACCTGAAACACAGGCCTCTTAAGTAGTCGTTTGCGTTTTACTTGGACAGGATGCGCCAACCTGCGCGAGTCTCGCTGGCTGCGGCGCCGCCGACAAGGCGGCGCCTGATTGCGGAATGTTTCTTTCCCCGCGCCGGAAACATCGCGAAACGCGCGCAGGTCTGGCGGTGCCGTCGCCATAAGAATGCAATGCTAACGCGATATTAACTAAGATATTTTACCCATTGGGTTGGCGTGGAATCAGCCATGCCGCGACCGCCGCGATAAGCGGCGCGTCACAACCGTGGATGGGAAACCCCAGGCCGCATGTTCAGTCCCGGCCGGACCCGCTTCATCATCGGCGCGACGATCGGATACGTCGTCTTCGCGACGCTGTGGATCGTGTTCTCCGACAAGCTGCTGATGACGGTCGGGGATGTCGC
>DATKNM010000629.1:0-13912 GCA_035541335.1 Binatia bacterium | reverse complement strand
GTCGATGTAATCGGTCTGCAACCTCTTCAGGCTGGCGGCGACCGCGTCGAACAGATGGCCGCGCGAGGAGCCGCGGTCGTTCACACCCGGCCCGACGATCGCATAGGCCTTGGTGGCGATGACCACCTCGTTCCGGGCGATGCCGGTGTTTTTCAGCGCCTGGCCCAGTAGCCGCTCGGATTCGCCCTCGGCATAGACGTCCGCGGTGTCGATGAAGTTGATCCCGGCCTCCTTGGCGCCGCGGACGATGTCATCGACCGCCGTCTGGCCCAGCGAGCCCATCACTTGCCAGAAGCCCTTGTCGCCGAACGTCATGGTGCCGAGGCAGAGTTCCGAGACCAGCAGGCCGCTGCGGCCGAGTTGCTTGTATTTCATACGACGGGCTCCGGGTGTGAGGGCACGCGGCCCCGACCGGAGCCACATGGGATCAGGTGGATGAAAGGGATCGCGCGGATGCGTTCCGGGCGAGAGGAAATGCGTTGGGGTCTAGGAATAAGGTGGATGTTCTGTATAGATGGCATCAACGCTCTCGAATTTCAAGGAGGCGAGCATGACCGCAGCCGTTGAATCCGTTCAAACCCCGAACGCCGCCCGGCTTCCCGCCGGTGTCGTCACCGGCGAGCGCTACCGGACGCTGGTCGCGGCCTGCAAGAGCGGCGGCTATGCGCTGCCGGCGGTCAATGTGACGGGGACCAACTCGGTGAATGCCGTCCTCGAAGCCGCGGCGACGGCTAAGGCCGACGTGGTGATCCAGCTCTCCAACGGCGGCGCAAGGTTCTTTGCCGGCGAGGGCATGAAGGACGAGGGGACTGCCCGGGCGCTGGGTGCGGTCGCCGCGGCGCGACATGTGCACCTGCTGGCGCAGCACTATGGCGTCTGCGTGGTGCTCCACACCGATCATGCCAACAAGAAGCTCGTGCCCTGGGTCGAGCGGATGCTGGATTTCAGCGAGGAGGAGCACAACCGCACCGGAAAGCCGCTGTTCAGCTCCCACATGCTCGATCTTTCCGAGGAGCCGCTGGAGGAGAACCTGGCGATCTGCGCACGCATCCTGAAGCGGATGGCGCCGATGGGGATGAGCCTGGAGATCGAGCTCGGCGTCACCGGCGGCGAGGAGGACGGCATCGGCGCGGAACATGACGGCGCCGACAATGCGAAGCTCTATACCCAGCCCGAGGACGTGGCCCAGGCCTTCAAGACGCTCTCGATGATCGGCCACTTCTCGGTCGCCGCATCCTTCGGCAACGTCCATGGCGTCTATGCGCCGGGCAACGTGAAGCTGCGGCCGGAGATCCTGAAGAAGTCCCAGGACCTCGTTCAGGCGCAGTTCAAGACGCCGGCGAAGCCGCTCAACCTTGTTTTCCACGGCGGCTCCGGCTCCGAGAAGGACAAGATCAGCGAGGCGGTCTCCTACGGTGTCTTCAAGATGAACATCGACACCGACACCCAGTTCGCCTTCGCCCAGGGCGTCGGCAAGTTCGTGCTGGAGAACCCGAAGGCCTTCCAGCACCAGATCGACCCCGTCGACGGCAAGCCCTACAAGAAGCTCTACGATCCGCGGAAATGGCTGCGCCTCGGCGAGAAGTCCGTGGTGGAACGCCTGCAAGAGGCGTTCACGGACCTCGGGTCGAAGGGGAAGAGCCTCGCAGGGTAGGCGGAGCGACCGCCGCCCGCGATCACTTCAGATAATCGTGCACCACCTTGCCGAGCCCGAGCGTCAGGTCGGCGAGGATGTGGGTGGCGGAGATGATTTCCAGCACCGGCAACTCCGCGACCGGCGCCAGAGCGTGGGGTTGGAGGGAGAGGGCGGCAGGGCCGGTCCAGGCGCCTTTCACGGTCACGTCCTCGAGATAGTATTCCACCAGCTCGCAGATCCGTGCCGTGCCGTCCACATGGGGGATGATCTTCAGAAGGAAATTCGGCGCGGCGAGGGCACCGGCGACTTCCTTGAGGTCGAGCATCCTGTGCTTGTAGCCCATGGTGCCGGTGACGACGCGGATCGGCCCGTAATCGAGGGTGCCGACCAGCGTGTCCACCTCGACCTGCAGCGACGGGTTGGCGAGCTTCTTCGGGAAGCCCCAGAGCTCGCGCCCGCCGGCGATCGGCGGTTCGTCGTTCAGGAACATGCAATGGGTGTAGCCGCCCTTGCGGCCGTTGAAGGTGACCGGGATGACCTGGCCGGTCTCGGTGTAATCGCCGAAACCGGTGGAATCCGGCATGCGGATGAACTCGTATTTGACATGCGGCGCCTCGATCTCCAGCGGCGCCGGCACGAGCTCCCGCAGTTTCGCAGGGTCGGTGCGATAGGTGATGATCAGGTATTCGCGGTTGATGAAGCGGTAGGGGCCGGGCGGATAGGCCGGGCTCGTCAGGGGCATCGCGAAGGCGCGTCGCCGCACATCGTCTTCGGTCAAGGCGGTTCTCCTATGGCTGAGGAATGAGATCGCGCGAACGCCCCGCGGCCTCAGTGAAGCACATGATTATGACAGTTGCTGGCGGTCCCGGCGCAGGTAACGCGCGAAACCGGTCAGAGATCCAGGCTGCACCAGATCGGCGTGTGGTCCGACGGCTTGTCGCCGGTGCGTGGGGTCTTGTCGATTTCGCATTCGTCGAGCGAGTCCGCGGCTTGCGGTGACAGCAGCAGATGGTCGATCCGAAGGCCTTCGTCGCGCTGCCAGCGCCCGGCCTGATAGTCCCAGAAGGTGTAGCGATGCGGCTCGTTGTGGAGGGCGCGAAAGGCATCGACGAAGCCGAGGTTAAGCAGGCGATAATAGCCGGCACGGCTCTCGGGACGGCAGAGCGCGTCATTGGCCCAGGCAACCGGATCGTAGACGTCGTCGTCGGTCGGGGCGACGTTGTAGTCGCCGCCCAGCACCAGCGGCTCCTCGTAATCCAGCAGACGCGTCGCGTGCCGGTTCAGCCGGTCGAGCCAGGCGAGCTTGTAGGCGAACTTGTCGGTCTCGACGGGGTTGCCGTTCGGGAGATAGATCGAGGCCACGCGCAACGCCTTGAAGCGCTGGCCCTCGGGCACGTCGATCACGGCCTCGATGTAGCGGGCGTGGTCATCGCCTTCGCCGCCGGGGAGGCGGCGCTCCTCCACCATGAAGGGGCGCCGCGACAGGATAGCGACGCCGTTATAGGTCTTCTGGCCGACCGCCTCGAAGTTGTAGCCGAGATCCTCGATCTCCAGCTTCGGCACGTCGGTGTCGAGGCACTTGATTTCCTGGAGCAGGGCAACGTCCGGCTTGGCGGCCCGAAGCCAAGCGAGAACGCTGCCGATCCGCGCGCGCAGGGAATTGACGTTGAAGGTCGCGACCCGGATCTTGCCGGCGCTGCGAACCGCGATGTCTCCCCCGGATTCGCTCACGAGAGGGGCTCGGTCACGCGACGGAGAACGAGCTACCGCAGCCGCAGGAGGAGGTGGCGTTCGGGTTCCGCACCTGGAAGGCCGAGCCGACCAGGTCCTCCACGAAATCGACCTCGGCGCCCGCCAGCAGATCGAGGGAGGTGTCGTCGACCACCATCTTGACGCCGTCCCGCTCGAACAGGTGGTCGTCGGATTGCGTGGCGTTGTCGAAGGAGAAGCCATACTGGAAGCCCGAGCATCCGCCGCCCGAGACGCTGAGGCGCAGCATCAGCGAGGTGTCGCCTTCCTGGGCGATCAGCTCTCCGATCCGCTTGGCGGCGCTCGCCGTCAGCACCACATTGCGCTCGGCCGGCGCATTGGTCGGGGTGGGGGTCATGTCGTTCATGGCTGTCCCGGGGCTTTCTTAACCTCGGCTATAATTGGGGGCCGGCCCGCGAAAAGTCAAACCACAGAGACGTTTAGCCGGCATGTCGCAGAGACAGGGCAGGGCGGCGCAAGGCGCCTCAAGCGCTTGTTTCGGCGCGTTTCTTCGGCAGGTGATCGCCGATATCACACCAGGCGATCCGCTCATTGTCGAAGACATGACGCTGCGGCGTCAGGTGCGGCGCCTCCGGATGGTCGGCGCTTCCCACCAGGAGATGCACCTCGCCTGGCAGATCCGCGGCCTGGTAGGTCAGGGGCGTCCCACATTGGGGACAGAAGGTGCGCCAGACCCCGGGCGAGCTCTGGTAGCGGGCCGGCGACTCACCCTCGAAATCGAAGGTCTCCTCGGTGAAGCAGGCGAAGGTGGTGACCGGCGCGCCCGTCGCTCGCCGACAGCTCTCGCAATGGCAGTAGAGCACCCATTTCGGTTGCCCCCGGCCGCGATAGCGCGTGCGCCCGCAGAGGCAGTGGCCGGTGGTATCGGGGACGGCATCGGTATCGGACATTGGATAAGCGTGCCTGCTGAGACGTGACTTTGGCAAGCCGCCTGAATTAGCTTCCGCTCATGCCTTATCGCGCCCTCCCGTACGCCCCTTATGCCTCCGATCCGGCGCAGAGCCGCGGGCGGCTGATCGCGGAGCCGGACAGTCCGACCCGCACGCCGTTCCAGCGCGACCGTGACCGCATCATCCACGCGGCCGCCTTCCGGCGGTTGAAGCACAAGACCCAGGTCTTCGTGCAGCATGAGGGCGACCACTACCGCACGCGCCTGACCCACAGCCTGGAAGTCTCGCAGATCGCGCGCTCGATCGCCCGGACCCTGGGGCTGGACGAGGATCTGGCCGAGGCGCTGGCGCTGGCCCATGACCTCGGCCATCCGCCCTTCGGTCATGCCGGCGAGGAGGCGCTCGATCTCTGCATGCAGCCTTACGGCGGCTTCGATCACAATGAGCAGACATTCCGCGTGCTGACGCTGCTGGAGCGGCGCTATCCGACATTCGACGGGCTCAACCTCAGCTGGGAGACGCTGGAGGGCATCGTGAAGCACAACGGCCCGCTCACGGGACCGGCAGCCAGCGCCAAGGCCCAAGCGCGTCCAATACCGCGCACCATCGCAGCGTTCTCCGCGAACTGGGATCTCGATCTCGGCGGCTTCGCCAGCCTGGAAGCGCAGGTGGCGGCGGTCTCAGACGACATCGCCTACAACAACCACGATATCGACGACGGCCTGCGCGCGGGGCTGTTCACACTCGACGACCTCACCGACGTGCCGCTCGCGGGCCCGATCGTCGCCTCCGTGCGGCGCCAGTATCCCGCCATAGAGGCAGACCGCACGATCCACGAGACGGTGCGGCGCATGATCGGCGAGATGGTCGAGGACGTCACCGCGGAAACCATGCGGCGCATCGCCGAGAGCGAGGTCCGTTCCGCGTCGGACGTCCGCAAGGCGGGGCGGACGCTGGCCGTGTTCTCGGAGCGGATGCGCGCCAATGACATCGGGCTGAAGCGCTTTTTGTTCCAGCACATGTACCGGCATGAACGGGTCACCCGGATGACCGAGCAGGCGAAGGCCGTTGTCTCGCGCCTGTTCGATCGGCACCTCGCCGAACCGACCCTGCTGCCCGAAGACTGGCGGGCGGAAACCGCCGGGCCGGGCGATGCTCAAACGGCCCGGGTGGTGGCCGACTACATCGCCGGGATGACCGACAACTTCGCCTTCGACAGCGACCGGCGGCTTGCCCCGAAATAGCCCCGGTCCGGCCTTACGGCCGCCGCACCGTCATGGCAGGAAACCCAGGGCAAAAAACCCAAGAGAATCCGCCGATTATTTGGTTAACGCCGCTCGGCGTCGGGGGCTTTTCCTTGACCGACTCGGCGCGGAGTTGATTCAATCGTCTATTCGGGGCAACCGCCGCCATAGGGGCCGTCGCACGCGAAAATCCTTCGGGAATTCAAAGCGAAGCGGTCTGGAGATCAATCATGAGTGCAGCAGAAGCGCCCAAACCAGAGCAGATCCAGGCAAATGTCGCAGCGGCCCTCAGCCGCCTGCGCGGTGAGCTCGGTGCGGCATCCAGCCCGGTCGCGGGGTCGCCCGCGCTGAATCCCGTGCCGAAAACTGCCGCCGAGCCGGTTCCGGCCGAGCCAAATCGCGTTCCCGGTCCGGGGACCGCTGCTCAGCCGGCGCCGTTCGCGCCGATGCCGACCGCACCAACGCCGTCCGTACCGGCGACACCCGTCCGACCCGAGATCAGCGCAACACCCGTGGGGCCGCTCCCTGCAGGACCGGTGCGGACACCGGAGGCGGAGCGTCCAACGAGCGGCATCCGGCCATTTGAACCGACCCTTGGGGCCGCCCTGGGTTCCGCCCTGGGTTCCGCCGCCGCCGAGGGCCAGCCGGCCGCGAAAGAGGAGGCGCCCAAGCCGGATCTGTTCGGTGCGCTTCGTGCCGACCCGGCCCTGAAAACCGAGCGTGAGCCCGGCGCCACTGCCGAGACGCAGCCCGATCTTCTGTCGGGCATGGAAGTGCCACCGGCTTCGCCGCCGCCTCTTGGAAGTTTTGAATCGGAGGACGAGGTCGGCGGGCGCGGCAAGCGCATGCGGAACCGCCTATTGGCGCTGCTGGTCCTGGCGATCATCATTGGAGGCGCTGCCTGGGCCTATCTCGCCAAGCATCGCGGCGCCGACGGACCCATTCCCGTCATCTCGGCGGATACTTCGCCGGAGAAGGTGAAGCCGGCCGATGAAGGGGGGATGCAGGTTCCGAACCAGAACGTGCAGATCCTGGACAACATGAACGGCCAGGCAACCGGGCAGGGCCAGGAGAACGTCCTGCCGCCGCCGGAGCAACCGGTGGCGCCACCGGCTGCCGACAACGCCGCGCCGGCCGCTCCGACCGTGACGGATACGACGGCCGGCAATGCGAACGCACCCGCCGCGGTCGATCAGCCGGCGGCACCCAGCGTTCCCGCACCGGCGATCCCCAGCGTCTCCGCGCCGGAGCCGGGCCAGTCGGTTGTGACTTCGGCCGCGCCGGCGACGACGGGCACGGCGACGACGGGCAACGCACCCACGCCTCAAACGCAGCAGGCGGCACCCGAGCCGACCGCACCGGTTGCGGCTACGCCAGCGAAGACCGAGCCGGCAAAGCCTGCGACCCAGACCGCGGCGGCACCGTCTGTGCCTGCCGCGCCAACGACCAACAGCGCCGCCGGCGACGTCCGGATCCAGCTTGCGGCGGTGAAATCGGAAGAGGCGGCCACGACCCAATGGGCCAAGCTGCAGAAGGCACATCCCGATCTGCTCGGCGGGCTCACGCTCAACGTCGAGAAGGTCGATAAGGGCGGCGCGACGTTCTACCGCATCCAGGCCGGACCGCTCTCGAACAAGGCCGACGCGAAGGCGCTTTGCACCAAGCTCCAAGCCCAGAAGCAGGATTGCATTGTTGCGAAGTAGACGTAGCCAGTGACCGCCGCCGTCATCCTTGGCTGCGCCGGGACTGAACTGACGGCTGAGGAACGCGCGTTCTATCGCGACGTCGATCCGCTCGGCTTCATCTTGTTCGCGCGCAACGTCGCCGATCCCGATCAGATGCGTCGCCTGACCGGCGACCTCCGCGCGGCGGTCGGGCGTGACGATGCACCGATCCTGATCGACCAGGAGGGCGGCCGGGTCGCACGGCTGAAACCGCCGCATTGGCGCGCCATGCCGCCAGCGGCCAGGTTCGGCGAGATCGCCATGATCGACCGGGCGCGCGCCGCCTCCGCCGTGCGCATCAATCACGAGCTGCTTGCCGGCGAGCTGCGTGCGATCGGCATCGACGTCGATTGCACACCGGTGCTCGATTTGAAGCGACCGGAGACCACGACGGCCATCGGTGACCGCGCCTTCGCCGCCGATCCGCATCTGGTCGCCGATCTGGGTCGCGCCGCCGCCGAAGGGCTGATGGCGGGCGGCGTCATCCCCGTGATCAAGCATATCCCCGGCCACGGCCGTGCGACGCTGGATAGCCACCTCGACCTGCCGCGGATCGATGCCGAGTTCGACTCGCTGGTGGACAGCGACTTCGTGCCGTTCCGCAAGCTGAACGACCTGCCCTGGGGCATCACCGCCCATCTGGTCTATGCGGCGATCGATCCCGAGAAGCCGGCCACTTTGTCGGCGCGCGTGATCAACGAGGTGATCCGCGGCGAGATCGGCTTCACCGGATTGCTGATCTCCGATGACATGTCGATGAAGGCGCTGCAGGGCAGCCTTGATCGCCTGGCGGCGGAGCTGGTCGCCGCCGGCTGCGACGTCGCCCTCCATTGCAACGGCAAGCTCGACGAGATGCGTCTTGTCGCCGCGGGCTGCGGGAGCTTGTCTCCGGCCGCCCGGCTCCGCTATGAACGGGGCCGCCAGCGCGTCAACCGGGAGCCCGAGTTCGACGTGCAGGAACTGGCGGAGGAACTGGCCGAACTGATGGTATAACCATTCGCGTCCCGTCGATCTGACCGGTCGGGCGTGTCCTTCGTTGCAGCCAGAGGCCCGCGTGTCGCAGCTCGATTTCCATCAAATCGCCATCCTCCTCTCGGTCCTGGTCGTGCCGATGATCATAGCGATCACGTTCCACGAGGCGACCCACGGCTTCATCGCCTGGCGCTGCGGCGACGACACCGCCTATGTCCGAGGCCGCGTGAGCTTCAATCCGTTGCGGCATATCGATCCCTTCGGGACGATCATCCTGCCCGCGGTGATGTTCATGATGTTCGGCGGCTCCTTCGGCTACGCGAAGCCCGTCCCGGTGAACTTCGCCCGATTGCGGCACTTCCGTCGTGACGTAATCCTGGTTGCGGCGGGCGGGCCGGCCAGCAACTTCGTGCTCGCGATTGTTTCTGCGCTGTTGCTGCACCTCGTACCGCATGAAGAGCAGGGACTGGGCCTGGGCGACCTGCTGGATCGCGTGCTCGGCACGGAGCCGTTCACCTCGGAATGGATCGTCGCCTGGATCTCCGCGGCGCTGGTCTATTCCGTCCTGATCAACGTCGCCCTTGCCTTGTTCAACCTGCTCCCGCTGCTGCCGTTGGACGGCGGCCGTGTCTTGGCGGCGCTGCTGCCTCGGCCGATAGCGCAGGTCTATGCGCGCAGCGAGCGCTACGGCATGCTGATCCTCATCGGCCTCATCTTCCTGCTGCCTTGGGTGGGAAATCGACTCGGGCTGGATGTAGATATTTTGCGCTGGATTTTGGGACCCGCTTCCAGCTATGTGCGGGGCATAATAGGCCACATGGCCGGCCTTGGAGACGCATTGGATCAGCCTTGATGCCTTGGAATCCGGACACGGAAATCGATCCCGGCAACGATCCCGGCACCGCGCCTGAGTCGGCGCCCCAAGAGCCGGAGTCCGAGTCGGGGTCGACGGAAACGCCGGGCGGCGGTGGCGACGGCTTCGACGATGCGCCGGGGAAATCCGCCAACGACGACGAGCTGGTGCTCGACCTCGACGGGTTCGAAGGCCCCATCGACGCGCTGCTGACCCTCGCCCGAGACCAGAAGGTCGATCTCCGCAAGATCTCGATCCTCGAGCTCGCGGACCAGTATCTCGCCTTCATCGCGCGGGCGCGGCGCTTGCGGCTGGAGATCGCCGCCGACTATCTCGTGATGGCCGCGTGGCTCGCCTACCTGAAATCGCGCCTGCTGCTGCCCGAGCCGCCGTCCGATGGCGAGCCCTCCGGCGCGGAGCTGGCCGCGGCACTCGCATTCCAGCTGCAGCGCCTCGAAGCGATGCAAAAGGCCGGGAAGGCGCTGATGGCGCTGCCGCAGTTCGGCATCGACTTCTTCTCCCGCGGAGAGCCGGAACCGGCGAAGATCATCGACGTTCCGATCTGGGATGTGACCCTGTTCGATCTCCTGAAGGCTTATGGCACGCATCCGGGCCGCCGCCGCGAGGGCCTGCTGCGCATCGCGCCGCTCAATCTGTTCTCGATGGACGATGCCTTGAAGCGGATCGGCGACATGCTGGGCCACGCGCTCGATTGGACCGTCCTCAGGAACTTCCTGCCCGACGGGATGGAGACGCCGCTGCAGCGCCGTGCTGCACTGGCCGCGACCTTCGCCGCCAGCCTGGAGCTTGCGCGCAACGGCAATATCGAGCTCCGCCAGGAAGGCGAATTCGGACCGATTTATGTGCGTCGCTCGACGGAGCGCCGCGATCCGCCCGCGTCCGGCGGTATCGGCGATCTGCAATAGGGTTGAGACATGAGTGAAGACAGATACCAGCTGCTGCGCCTGCTCGAGGCCGTCCTGTTCGCCTCGACCGAGCCCCTCGCGGAGAAGGTGCTGAAACAGCGCCTGCCGGAGGATGCCGATCTGCCCGGGCTCCTTTCCGAGCTCGGCGAAAATTACGCCAGCCGCGGTGTCAACCTGACGCGGATCGAGGACCGCTGGGCTTTCCGCACGGCGCCCGATCTTGCCCAATGCCTGTCGATCGAGCGCAAGGTCAACAAGAAGCTTTCCCGTGCCGCGATCGAGACCTTGGCGATCATCGCCTATCACCAGCCGGTGACACGGGCCGAGATCGAGGAGATCCGCGGCGTGGTCATCTCCAAGGGCACGCTCGACCTGCTGCTGGAGATCGGCTGGATCAAGCCGCACGGCCGCCGCGAGACGCCGGGGCGCCCGGTGACCTGGGCGACGACGACGTCCTTCCTGGAGCATTTCGGTCTCGAGGACACTACCGCGCTGCCGGGCGTCGAGGAATTGCGCGCCGCCGGCCTGCTGGATTCCCGCGCCGCCATCTCGACGCTGGCGACCCAGGCTTCGGCCGCCGGCCATGCCTTGCCGCCAGACGAGGACGAGGAGGCGCAAGCGGCTGGCGAGGAGCTCCGCGGCACGCATCGGGCTGCGGAAGAGCAGGGCGCGGAGGAGGGCGACGCGGCGCCAGCCGACGACGACTACGAGCGGGCGCTCCTCGAAAAGCATGGCGAGCCGGGCGAGCAGGATGAGGCGGACGCCGATGTGGAGCGGGAGGAGCCCATGGAAGACCCGGAAGCCGATGTCGAGCGGGAAGAGCCGGCTGGCGACGGCGACGAGGCTCCGGACGCCGAACGCAAGATGGTCGCGGGCGAAGCCTGAGCAGAGCCGCTGCGACCCTCCGCCCTATTTGCAATTCAGAATAGGTCGCAATAGGCTGCGCGCTCCGATTTGAGGGCAGCAGCTTGGTCGAGGCCGTTCCAATTCCAGCGCAGAAACTGAGGCGCGCCCTCGGCCGGCCCAGCGGCTGGACCCTCGCAGCCTGGCTGGTCGCCGCCGCCGTCGCGACCCCGGTGATCACGGTCTTCTCCCATGTCTTCCTGCCGAAGGGCGATATCTGGGCGCATCTCGCCGAGACCGTGCTCGGCAGCTATGTCACGAACTCGATCCTGCTGATGATCGGGGTCGGCATCGGCGTGCTGATGGTGGGCGTGCCCGCTGCCTGGATGGTGACCCTCTGCCGCTTTCCGGGGCGGCGCCTGTTCGAATGGGCGCTGCTGCTGCCGATGGCGATGCCGGCCTACGTCGTCGCCTACACCTATGTCGGCCTGCTGGACTATGCCGGCCCCGTGCAGACCGCTTTGCGCGCGGCGCTCGGGATGCCCGACGGTCTCCGCTGGATGCCGGACGTGCGCAACCTGCCGGGCGCCGCCGTGATGCTGATCCTGGTGCTCTATCCTTATGTCTATCTGCTGGCCCGCGCGGCGTTCATGGAGCAGTCCGCCTGCGTGCTCGAAGTGAGCCGCACCCTCGGCTGCGCGCCGGCGGTCGGCTTCTTCCGTGTCGCCCTGCCCTTGGCGCGGCCGGCTCTGGCGGCGGGTGCCGCGCTCGCGGTCATGGAGGCGCTGAACGATTTCGGGACCGTGCAGTATTTCGGTGTCGATACCATGGCAACCGGCATCTATCGGATCTGGCGCGGCATGGGGGACGCCGATGCGGCAGCGCAGTTGGCGGCACTGCTGCTGATCTTCGTCTTCGTCGTCTTCGGCTTCGAGCGCTGGTCGCGCGGCCGACGGAGCTTCGCGCACACTTCGTCGCGCTATCGTCCATTGCCGCGCTACGAGTTGAAGGGCTGGCTGCGGGCCGGGGCGATCTTCGGCTGCGCGCTGCCGGTGACCCTGGGCTTCATCGCGCCGGCGGGCGTGCTGTTCGGCTGGGCGCTCAGCCATCCCGAATACTGGTATCGGGCCTCCTCCCTGCTGCTGATCCGCAACAGCTTCCTGATGGCGGGGATCGCCGCGGTGCTCGGCGTCGCGCTGGCGGTCTTCCTCGCCTATGCGCTGCGGCTCCATGCGACGCCGGCGACCAGCCTCGCCGTGCGCATCGCCGGCATGGGCTATGCGATCCCCGGCACGGTGATGGCGATCGGCGTGCTGTTGCCGTTCGCGGCCTTCGATCATGCGATCGATCGCTGGGCGCGGGCGAGCTTCGGCGTCTCGCCCGGCCTGATCCTGAGCGGCACTCTGGTCGCCGTTACCTTCGCCTACCTGGTGCGGTTCCTCACCAGCAGCCTCAACACCGTCGAGGCCAGCCTCGGCAAGATCACGCGCAGCATGGATCACGCGGCGCGCAGCCTCGGGCGCGGGCCTGGGAGCACGCTCTGGAACGTGCATCTGCCGATCATGCGGGGAAGCCTGCTGACTGCCGCGATCCTGATCTTCGTCGATGTGCTGAAGGAGCTGCCGGCGACGCTGGTGCTGCGGCCCTTCAACTTCGACACGCTGGCGACCGTCACCTACAACCTCGCCTCCGACGAGCGCCTGGCCGAGGCCGCCGGACCCGCGCTTGCCATCGTCGCGGTCGGCGTGCTGCCGGTGATCCTGCTGTCGCGGGCGATCAGCCGCTCTCGCCCCGGCGCCGGTACGGTCGAGGGGATCGTGCTGTGAGTGGCGCGGCATTGGCGCTGGAAGCGATCGGCCATTCTTACGACGGCACGGTCGAAGTGGTGTCGAACTTCAGCCTCGACGTCGGGGCCGGCGAGATCGTCTGCCTTCTGGGACCCTCCGGCTGCGGAAAATCGACGGTGCTGCGGCTCGCCGCCGGCCTCGAGCCGCTGCAGACGGGCTTGATCCGGCTCCACGGCGAGACCGTCGCGGATGGCGCCACGGGCCGCTCCGAGCCGCCGGAGCGGCGGAAGGTCGGCCTGGTCTTCCAGGACTTCGCCTTGTTTCCCCATCTAACCGTGGCGCGGAACGTCGCCTTCGGCCTTTCGACCCTGCCCGAACCGGAGCGCACGGACCGCGCCCGCGAGGCGCTGGCGCAGGTGGGCATGGCGGACTATGCCGGGGCTTATCCGCATGCCCTCTCCGGGGGACAGCAGCAGCGGGTTGCTCTGGCGCGGGCCCTGGCCCCGCGGCCGTCCATCATGCTGCTGGACGAGCCCTTCTCCGGTCTCGACGCCCGGCTCCGGGAGCAGATCCGCGACGACACGCTGCGCGTCCTGAAGCGGAGCGGGGCGGCGACCCTGCTGGTAACCCATGATCCCGAGGAGGCCATGTTCATGGCCGACCGGATCTTCCTGATGGAGGCCGGGCAGCTGATGCAATCCGGCCCGCCCGCCGAGGTCTATGCTCGGCCGGCCAGCGCATTCGCGGCCATGTTCTTTTCAAATATCAATGAATTAGAGGGCGTCGTTAAAGAAGGGGCTGTAACGACGCCTCTGGGTCCGGTTCCTGCACCTGGCCTGGCTGGCCCGGCAAAGGTCCTGTTCCGCCCCGAAGCCCTGGAACTCCGGCCGCTGGACGGTGCGCATCTGGCGGGAACCGTGACCGAGGCGCGGTTCATCGGTGTCGCCTGGCTGGTCCGGGTGGCGGCAATGTCGGAAGACGGGAAGGCCCTCGACCTTCAGGTGCGGATGACTGGCGGGCATCCGCCCGCGGTCGGGCAGCGTATGTCCTTGCAGCTCGACCCGACCCAAGCCTTTGTTTTCGGGGCGTGAGGGGGTTGTCTGCGTCACCCTCTGGCGCGGCGGTCGCGGAGCGCTTAACTTCCTTTGGTAGCGGGCAAAACTGCGCAGAGACGCGGTGGCCGCGAGACAGGGATTGATTGCAGCGCCGGAACGATTTTGCCATAGTCCGGCCCGAGTTAACGAGTTTGATGGAGAGGCGCCGTCAT
>DATKNM010000628.1:0-5439 GCA_035541335.1 Binatia bacterium | reverse complement strand
CTCCAGCCTGGAGATCGGCCGGCAGGTGCTGGCGATCGGCGACTGCAAGTTCGACGGCGTCGCCGAGGCGGCGCTCAACATGGTGCAGCCGCAGGCAGCGGAAGCCGAGGTCCGGCTCGACTTCGCGCCGACCGGGATCACGCTCCCCGCCGACGAGCGGGCGCTGACCCAGATCCTGGTGAATCTGCTCGGCAACGCCATCAAGTTCAGCCCGCCGGGCGGAGAGATCGCGCTCCGGGCGACGCAAGGCCGCGACGGGGTCCGGATCGAGGTTGCGGATTCCGGCTTCGGCATGACCGAGACGCAGCGCATCAACGCGCTCGCCGCGACGCTGGGGACCGATGCGCGACTCGGACACGGCGCGGGCGATCCTTACAAGTCCCGCCCCAAAGGCGGCGCCGGCCTCGGCCTTGCGATCTGCCGCCGCCTGATCGAGCAGCACAACGGTACGCTGGAGATCGAGAGCGCACGCGGCCAAGGCTCCACCATCTATGTGGTGCTGCCGGGGGGTTAGGCGGGGGTCTTCTTCGTCCGTGCACCGGCGTGATCGTGGGCCTTTTCTCCGCCCGCGGGGACGCTAGGATAGACCGTCGGCAAGACGGATTTCGTCATGGCGGGATTGTCGGGGACTTCGGGGATGCGGCGGGACGTGGGCCATGCGGCGCTGGCGCTGGCCGGCGTAGCCCTGGCCTCGTTCGCCGGGCAGGTCGCGACGCTGCCGAACCTGGCGCCGTGGTATGCCGGCCTCGCCAAACCCGAGTTCACGCCGCCGGACTGGGTGTTCGCTCCGGTCTGGACGCTGCTCTACCTGCTGATGGCACTGGCCGCCTGGCGGGTGCTGCGCACCCGGACGGGATCCCACGGCTCGGCGCTGGCCCGCAACCGGCGGCGCGGACTGCAGCTCTTCTTCCTGCTGCTGCTGCTGAACGCCGCCTGGCCCTGGCTGTTCTTCGCCGCCCATGCGCCGCTGCCGGCCCTGGCCGAGCTCGCGGTGCAGCTCTTCGCCGTGCTGGCGACGCTCGGCGCCTTCTGGCGGGTCGATGCCTTCGCCGGACTCTGCCTGATGCCGCTCCTCGCCTGGGTTGCCTTCGCCGGCCTGCTCAACTTCGAGATCTGGCGACTGAATGGATAACCTGGACCGGTAGACCATGCTCGAGGACGATCGCGCCCTCGCCACTCCCGGGATCGGCCACAACGACGGACCGCCGCTGGAGGATCCGGAGCCAGGGGCGTCCTGGCGGCATCACTGCTGGAAGCGCGCGCACCAGGCGGCGTGGAAGACGCCGCCGCGAGAGGTGGCGCTGCGGCGGTTGAAGCGGGCGGAAGAGCTCGGCATGACCTATCGCGAATACACCGCGATCGTGCTCGATACCGGCAAGTTCCTGTAAAGGAATGCCCTATCCGTCCAGCGGAAGGCCCTCAGGCTAGGGGTATTTCCTTACCCTACGCGTTTTTCCGGTTGATTCAGGTCATGGGTACGAACTTGTTGCAGGGCGAGGATGGGCGCCATGGACAGCGCCGACCTCACCCCCGTTTCCACCCCGCAGCCGGAGCCGCTCGTGCTCCTGGTCGAGGACGACCAGCCGCTGCGCGAGTCCCTGCAGATGGTGCTGGAGGCCTTCGGCTTCCATGTCGCCGCCGCGGAGAACGGCCGCGCCGGGCTGGAAGCGGTCGCCGCGGAGCACCCGGCGGTGATCGTGACCGATCTCCACATGCCGGAGCTCGACGGGTTCGAGCTGATGACGGCGCTGCGCAAGGCCGGCAGCGAGATCCCGATCATTGCGATCTCCGGCGGCAGCAGCACGCGGACCAACAGCCTGCTCCATTGCGCCAAGACCTTCGGCGCCGCCGCCGTGTTCGAGAAGCCGTTCTCGCCGCTCGAGCTGATCGACGCGATCACCGCCCTTCCCGCCTTCGCGGCGCCGCGGCTCGCCGCCGCCCACTAGATTAGCGCCGCTCGCCCGCGACGCGGCGCTTTCCCGCCGCGGAATCTCCCGCGCGCGCCACGAACCAGAAATCGTCGCCGGCGCCGCGGCGCACCAGGTCGCCGGTGGCGTACCAGCCGTCCTCGCCCACCGGCGCGATCTTGTCCACATCCTGCCAATAGCCGGGCGTCACCGGCGGACCCTGCAGCAGCAACTCCCCGGTCCGGCCGTCGGCGACATCGTCGCCCGCGGCATCGACTACGCGCCAGCGCATCGCCGGCAGCAGGCGGAAGACCGGCCCCGGCTGCAGTCCGAACGTGGCCCCGCCCATCGCCTCCGCGGCGCCCCAGAACGAGCGCAACGGACGGTCGAACACGACGCCGAAGACGCGCTGCAGGTCCGGCGGGCAGATGTCGCCGCCGCTGAGGCAGAGTTGCAGAGAGTCCACGTCACGCGCCTGCCGCTGCTGCGCCGCCAGCAGCTCGCCGAACATGAACGGCAACCCGATCAGCCAGGTGCCCCGATGCTCGGCGACCGCGTCCAGCACGCGCTCCGCATCGAAGCGCTCGATCAGGATCATGCGCGCGCCGTGGCTGAGATAAGCCATCAGCGTGAAGAAGCCGCCGGCATGCACCATGGGCAGGCAGTTGACGGGCGACTGCTGGTCATCGAGGCCGATATGGACGAAGCCCGCCGCGGCGGCCGTGATGCTCCGCGCCGTGTGCGCCGCGAACTTCGGCCGGCCGGTGGCACCCGAAGTGCCGAGCAGCACCGCCGGCGCATCCATGGCGCCGCGATCGCGCGGGGAGACATCGGCGCCGCGATCGAGCAGCCGCGCCCAGGGTTGCACGGCGCCGGTGTCGCTGGCGCCATCGACCAGGAATCGCGCCCGCATGGGCAGGACTTCCTCCGGCACGCCCCAGGTGTTGCGATAGAGCGCCGCCTGGCCGAGATAGAGCCGCGGGCGCAGGCGCTGCAGCAGCGGCACCAACTCCGCTGGCTTCAGGCGGGTACCGATCGGCGCTGCGACGGCGCCGAGCGCGAAGCAGGCGCAGTACGCCATCGCCAGCTCCGGCACGTTGGTCATGTGCAGCGCGACCCGGTCGCCCCGCTTGATGCCGCGCGCCTTCAGGCCGGCGGCGAGGCGGCGCACGTCCCGCCAGAGCTGGGCATAGGTCCAGCTGCGGTCGCCGAAGACGATTGCAACCGCGTCGGGGCGTTCGGCGGCGTGGCGGATCAGGGCATCGAGGGGAGGCAACATGCGACTTCCTTCCATCGCTGATTGGCGATGGAGAGAAGCCTCGCCGGACGGGGCTACGCCGGTATTTCCGAGGCCGCAAAATGGGTTACGCCGGTAATGCGGGCAGCCACCCTGCGCGCTATCTTCGCCGCTTCCAAGTTGGAGATTCAACGATGACGACGATGACGGTCGAGCTGCGCAACGTCCCGGGAACCGAGGCGGCGCTGGGGGTCGCGGGCGGGCATACCCTGGTCGTCGACCGGCCGGAGGGCATGGCCGGCGGCATGGGGCTCGGCTTCAACGGCGGACAGCTCCTGGCCTTGGCGCTCGGCGGCTGCTTCTGCAACGACCTCCGCACCGTCGCACACGAGATGGGTGTGGCGCTGACGACGATCTCGGTCAGCGTCGGCATCGAAGTCGAGGGCGCGCCGCTGCTGACCAAGAGCGCGACCATGACCGTCGTCTGCGAGACCGCCGACGGCGCTGATCCCGCGCCGGTGATCGCGCGGACGCGGGCGATCTCCATGGTGGCGAATACGCTGCAGCGAGGCGTGGCGGTGACGGTGCGCTAGAGCGGGCGTCAGCGCGCCGCGCTCAGGTGGAGCTCGAACCAGCCGACGTTGACCTCGGTGGAGCTGTGCCATTCGAGATCGTGCACGGAGGATTCCGGCAGGAGCTGGCGCTTGTAGTCGTTGCGGTTGAGCCAGCCGTCGATCGAGAGGCGCTGCGCAGCCGCTGCTTCATCGATGGCGGCGATCAAATCGGCGAGCAACTTGTAGCGCTGGGATTTGTCCTCGGAGAGCAACGGGCCCTTGATCGTGCCGGGCTTGCCGGCGACCGCTGCTGCCAGCGTCTTCGCCCAGGCTTCTTCCAGTTCCAATTGCCCCTCCGCCGCCGGACCCGGCGGCTGACGTACTCTCACCCGGACCGGAGTTTGCGCGATTTTGGCGGGAGGGTAAACGGGGCGGCGACACCGAAAAAGACGCGGGAGCGGCCAAGGCCGCTCCCGCCTCACACCATAAAGCGAGCCTGTGTTACGCGATCGTCGCGTTCGCCAGGAACAGGCGGTTCGGCACCGGCGGGATGCCCTTCACCGTCTTCTTCGCCGGAGTCAGGTACTCATAGAAGTATGAGAAGAGGATCGGTGTCTCATCGAGCAGCAGGCGCTGGATCTTGCCCGCCGTCGCCTTCTGCCCGCCGAGGTCGAGCGCCTTGATGTAATCGACGACCAGCTGGTCGTAGTCCTTGTTCTTGAAGTGCGCGGAGTTCCAGGTGCCCTCGCTCTTCAGCGGCGCGGACAAGAGCACGTTCGGGACGCCGCGATGCCCGTAATCGGTGATGCCCATCACCGAATCCAGCCAGTCCGACTGGCCGAACACCGCCTTGCCGTAATAGGCGTCCTGGGCCTCGACGTTCAATTCGATGTCGATGCCGATCTTCTTGCAGGCGTTCTGGATGAGGACCGCGTATTGCGGGATCTCCAGATAGTTCTCGGTGGTGAGCTTCACCTTGAAGCCGTTGGGCACGCCCGCCGCGGCGAGCAGCTTCTTCGCCTTGGCGAGGTCCATCTTGCGCTGCTCGACCGTGGTATCGGTCGAGGGGAAGACCGGCGCGAACGGACTGTCGTTGCCGACCTCGGCGCGGCCCTGGAACAGGCCCTTGGCGATGCCTTCGCGATCGAGGGTCAAGGCCACCGCCTGGCGCACCCGCTTATCCTTGAAGGGATCGGAGTCCACCCGCATGTGCACCTGCTCGCAGGCGCAGCTCCGCGCCGTGATCACCTGCAGGTTGGGATCGTTCAGCAGCGCCTGGCTGCCGACGGCCGGGACCTGGGTGATGACATCGACCTGGCCGCCCTGCAGCGCCACCGCCATCGCCTGCTGGCTGTCGTAGAAGCTCCAGACGGTGCGATCGGGCAGCGCCTTGTCGCCCCAGTAGTCGTCGTTGCGCACGAAGGAGGCGCCGACCTTCGGCGTGAACTTCTCCAGCTTGAACGGGCCGGTGCCGACGAAGTTCGATTCGAAGTCGCCGGCATAGTCCGCCGGGACGATGATGAGGTTGTAGTTGTCCGACGACAGCAGGTAGGGGAAGTTGCCGTTCGGCGCGTCGACATGGAACTCGACGGTCTCGTCGTCCACCACCTTGGTGTTGCCGAGCGAGAGCGTGCCCTTGAAGACCGAGAGCGCGTTCGAGGAGTTCTTCGGATCGGCGAGGCGCTCGACCGAGGCCGCGACGTCCTTCGCGGTCATGGTCTTGCCGTTGTGGAACTTGACG
>DATKNM010000627.1:0-9219 GCA_035541335.1 Binatia bacterium | reverse complement strand
AGCGCCGCCACGGTGATCGGCCGCTGGCGCCGCGACCCCGACTATCTCTACGCCATCAGAAGCGTTGAAGAGCAGCAAGGACGGCAGCGCGCATGAAGCCCACCACATTCCTCGTCTCGCAAGCCGCGAACGATGTGACCGCCGGTCCGCGCCCGGAGCTGCTGCAACAGGCCTTCGCCAAGGAGCTGCTGGAGTTCGGCCCCGCCATGTTCCTGGCCGATGCCCGCGGCGAGATCCGCTGGAGCAACGCCGCCTATCGCAAGATCGCCGAGACGAAGGTCAATGGAACTCCTGGCCCCAAGACCATCAGCCAGGTGCTGCCGCTGAGGGACATCGCCGAGGAGATCGACCTCAAACGCCAGCCGCTGTTCCGCGAGGACCAGATGGCCTCCGGCGCGGTGCTGCGCTCGCGCCACGTGCCGTTGTTCGACGAGCGCGGCCAGCTCGCCGGCTTCGGCGGGCTCCTCAACCTCTCGGCCGAGGCGGTCGAGCGCACCGAGGAGAGCCCGATCGCGCTCGAGCGGCACATGGACTTCATCCGCCTCTCCTCCGACTGGATGTGGGAGACCGATGCCGACTTCAACCTGCAGATGGTGACGCATCGGGTGAGCAACGTGCTCGGCTTCTCGCCGCACGAGCTGATCGGGCGCAACCTCCTGACGCTGGTGAGCTCGGAGCCGCTGCGCCAGGCCCTGCGCCGGCGCATGGAGCGCCTGTCGCCGTTCCGCGACCAGCCGTTCGACGCCGACGACAGCGGCGGGCGCAGGAAGCTCTTCGTCATGAGCGCAGCACCGGTCTTCGACAAGGCCGACGGGAGCCTGAAGGGCTTCCGGGGTGCGGCAACCGACATCACCGAATTGACCCGGCGCGAGGAGAGCCTGCGCACCGCCAAGGAGGCGGCGGAGGTCGCAAGCCGCGCCAAGAGCCACTTCCTCGCCAATATGAGCCACGAGCTGCGCACGCCCCTCAACGCGATCATCGGCTTCACCGACGTGATGCGCATGGGCCTCTTGGGTCCGGTGGAGAATCCGGAATACCGCACCTATGTCGGCGACATCCACGGCAGCGCCCAGCGCCTGCTCGAGGTCATCAACGACATCCTCGACATGTCGCGCATCGAGACCGGCGAGGTCGAGCTGCACGAGGCGGCCTGCAACGTCGAGGAACTGTTCGAATCCGCAAAGCGCATCGTCAACGGCCGGATCGAATCCCGCGGCATCAAGTTCTCGTCGGAGATCGCGCCGCGCCTGCCGCGCATCTACGCCGACAAGCGCAAGATGAAGCAGATCCTGGTCAACCTGCTGGGCAATGCGGTGAAATTCACGCCGCCCGGCGGGCGGGTGAAGCTGACCGCCTCCATCGGCGGCAACGGCGGCCTGCTGCTGGCGATCGAGGATAACGGCATCGGCATCCCGTACGACCAGCTCGAGCGCGTGATGGAACCCTTCGCCCAGGTCGAGGCCGATCTCGACCGGCGCTTCGAGGGGATCGGCATGGGATTGCCGCTCTCGCGCGGCCTCGCCAGACTCCACGGCGGCGACCTCACGCTGGAGAGCCAGCCCGGCAAGGGCACGCGCGCGATCGTGACCCTGCCGGTGGAGCGCTCGATCGAGAACAGTCATCTCCAGGCGGTGAAGTGACCGCGGCGCGCGCCCGCGCCGTGTTATGACCATCAAGCGATGACCAAAAGGCCATGAGCGAAAGCTTCGACCTCGATTCCCTGATGGCGGCGGCACGCGACCGCTCGCCGGAGGGACGCTCGCGCCTCTTTTCGCTGCTCGGCCAGCTCTTCCTCGCCCGCGGCGCCGGGCTGAACGCCCGCGAGCGGCGGGCCTTCGCCGAGCTCCTGGATATCCTCAAGCCCGTCGCCCATGTCGAGGCCCGGCTCGAGCTCGCCTATGCGACCGCCGAAAGCGCCTTCGCCCCCTCGGAACTGGCGCAGCTGCTGGCCGAGGACGAAATCGAGATCGCGGCCTTGGTGCTGTTCAAGGCGGAGGCGCTCGGCGCGTCGGAGCTGCTGGCGCTCGCCGAGGATCCGGACCGGGCGCGGATCATCGCCGGCCGGCGCGCCTTGCCCATGGCGGTGGCCGACGCGCTGATGCGGCTGAGCGACGCCGAGATCGCGCGAACGCTGCTGAAGAACGACGGCACCAGGCTCTCGATCCCGGCACTCTCCGATGCGATCGAGCTGGCGCGGGAAGACCCCGACCTGCAGCAGCGCCTTGCCGATCGCGCGGAGCTCCTGGAAGAGATGGCGATCGAGATGCTGGAATGGGCGGAGCCTGCGATCCGCGACCAGCTGACCGAGCGCTTCGAGCTCGGCGATACCATGGGCGAGCCGAGTGGCGAACCCGTCGGCGCGCTTCCGGGGGGTGACCTGATTGCGCGGCTGAAGGCGCTGACCAGCCTCGGTCTGGAAAGCGGACCGCCGCACGAGCCCGACTTTGCTTCCGCCGCGACGCGCGAGCCGGCGCCGGAAATGCCGCCGCCCGATCCGCGGTTCCGTCTCTCGCCCCGGCTGATGATCGAGACCCTGCGGCGCGGCGCGCTCGCCCAGGCCGAGGCCATGTTCGCCAAGATGGCCAACCTGCCGATGCCGGTGGTGCGCCGCTTCGCCCGGGAATCGAACGGCGAGCATATCGCCGTCGCCGCCCGGGCGATCGGCATGGCCCGCGAGGAGTTCGCCACCATCTACCTGCTGTGGAAGAAGGCGCAGTCGAAGGATGGCCTGGTGGCGGCCGCCGATCTCGGCACGGCGCTCGACCTCTTCGACACCATCCCGCAGGACCGCATCGAGATGGAGATCTCGGGCTGGCGGGAGCTGCAGGCGGAAAGCGCCTGAACGCCGCCCACCGTTCCATTTGAGCGCCGCGATGTGCTAGCCAGAAGCCCATGGACTGGATTCTGCGGCGCGAATCGGCGGGCGCCGATCCCGAGCAAGACATCGCGGCGGAGATGGCGCTGCTGGAAGAGGTGCTGCGGGCGCCGCAGCGGCCGATCCTGCGGCTCTGGCGGGTGCAGCCCTGCCTGGTGGTGACGCCGCTGCTGGCACATCGCGCGGACTTCACCACAGCGGCGGAGACCTCGCGCGCACGCGGCTGGCCGGTCGTCGTGCGCCGGACCGGCGGCGGGCCGGTGCCGCAGATCGCCGGCACGCTCAATGTGTCGCTCGCCCTCGCGATGCCGCGGGGCGAAGCGCCGGGCATCGATCCTGCGTTCCGAGGCTTTGCCGACTGGCTCTGCGCGGCCTTGCGCGGCTGCGGCCTCGCGCCGGAGACCGGCGAGATTGCAGGCAGCTGCTGTCCCGGCCGCTACGACATCTCGATCCCGGCGGAACACGGCCCGCGGAAGATCATCGGCATCGCGCAACGGCGGCGCCAAGGATCGAAGGACGGAGCCTTGCTCGCGGCGATCCTGGTGCATGCCATGGTGTGGCTCGACGGCGATCTGCCCGACGGCATCGATGCGCTTGAAACCTTCCTGCGGGAAGCGGGTGCATCGGAGGCATTCGCGCGGTCGCGCATGGGGACACTGCAGGAGATCGCCGGCGTCGAACCCGTGGCGTTCGAAGAGGCGTTGCTCGCGGCACCTTTCTAGAGCGGCCGCTTCAACGCGCGCAGCGCATCGTCGAGACCGTCGAGGGTCAGCGGGTACATACGATCGCCCATCTGCTGGCGGATCATGCCGAGGGACTTGGTGTAGCCCCAATGCGAAGGATCGCGCGGGTTGATCCAGGCGGCGCGAGGATAGTGCCTGAGGAAGCGCCCGAGCCAGACCGAGCCCGGCTCCTCGTTCCAATGCTCGACCGAGCCGCCGGCTTCGGTGATCTCATAGGGACTCATGGTGGCGTCGCCGACCACGATCAGCGACCAGTCGGCGCCATAGGTGTTCAGCACCTGGCCGGTCGGCGTCCATGCGTCGTAGCGGCGGCGGTTGGAGCGCCACAGCCGCTCATAGGGCATGTTGTGGAAGTACCAGGTCTCCAGGTGCTTGAATTCCGACTTCGCGGCGGAGAACAGGCGCGCCGACTCCTCGATGTGGTCGTCCATGGAGCCGCCGATGTCGAGCAGCAGCAGGATCTTCACTTTGTTGCGGCGCTCGGGACGCATCTGGATGTCGAGGGAGCCGGCATTCTCCGCGGTCTTGCGGATCGTGCCCGAAAGATCGAGCTCGTTCGCCTCGCCCTCGCGGCCCCAGCGCCTGAGGCCGCGCAGGGCGAGCTTCATCGCGCGGGTGCCGAGCTCGACCTCGCCGTCGAGATCCTTGAACTCGCGCTTGTCCCAGACCTTCACCGCGCGGCGATTGCGCGACTTGTCCTGTCCGATGCGGATGCCTTCAGGGTTGGCGCCGTAGGCGCCGAAGGGCGAGGTGCCCGCCGTGCCGATCCATTTCGACCCGCCTTCGTGGCGGCCCTGCTGCTCGGCGAGGCGCTGGCGCAGGGTCTCCAGCAACTTCTCGAAGCCGCCGAGGGTCTTGATTGCGGCCAGCTCCTCCGGCGTCAGGTATCTCTCCGCGAGCGCCTTCAGCCAGTCCTCGGGAATCTCGGCCAGCACCTCGCCGCCGACCGAAGCGAGGCCGTGGAAATAGAGGGCGAAGACCCGGTCGAAGCGGTCGATCAGCCGCTCGTCCTTGATAAGGGTCGCGCGCGCCAGGAAGTAGAAGTCCTCGACGTCGAGCTGCGCCACGCCGGCCTGCATCGCACCCACAAGAGTCAGGTACTCGGTCAGCGAGACGTTGACCCCTTCGTTGCGAAGCGCGGTGACGAAGCCGGCGAACATGGTCAGGCCTGGTAGAGCATGACATGGATGTGCCGGCGCAGCTCCATCAGGTGGCGGCCCCAGTGGGTGCGATAGCCGAAGCGGAACTGCCAAGTGGCCTCGTCGAGATTGGTGTTCTTGGCGAGCCAGTCCACCTGGCGCATCTCGTTGGCGATATGGGCGAGGTCGTCGATGGCGTCGCCGACCTCGCCGCCGAGATCGTCGAGCGCGCCGGGCTCGATCGTCGCGTAGATCCCGAGCTCCGGGAATCGCGGCGCCACCGCCTCGCGCAGCTTCTCGTGATTGAGCTCCGGCGGCTCCGCGTCGGCGGTCGAGCGCACCTCCCCGCATTGATGATAGGCCACGGCGAGCCGGTCCAGGATCTCGGCGAGCGCGGTCAGCCGCTGCGCCGTCTCCCGCGGCGGGTTCTCGATGAAGGCGAGATAGGCGCGTGCGGCTTCGATCATGTCATTGCCCCCGTCTCGCCAGGAACGCGACGCGTTCGAACAGGTGCAGGTCCTGCTCGTTCTTCAGCAGGGCGCCGTAGAGCGGCGGGACCACGACCTGGGGGTCCTTGGAGCGGAGGGCTTCGACCGGGACCTCGTCGGCGACCAGCAGCTTCAGCCAGTCCAAGAGCTCCGAGGTCGCGGGCTTCTTCTTAAGGCCGGGCACCTCGCGGATCTCGTAGAAGAGCGCCATCGCCTCGCGCAGCAGGGTGCGCTTGATGCCGGGATAATGCGCCTCGACGATCCGCTCCATCGTCTCCTTGTCGGGGAAGCGGATGTAGTGGAAGAAGCAGCGGCGCAGGAAGGCGTCGGGCAGCTCCTTCTCGTTGTTGGAGGTGACGATGACGATCGGGCGATGCCGCGCGGCGACGGTCTCCTTGGTCTCGTAGACGAAGAACTCCATGCGGTCGAGCTCCTGCAGGAGATCGTTCGGGAATTCGATGTCGGCCTTGTCGATCTCGTCGATCAGCAGCACCACCGCACGGTCGCTCTCGAAGGCGTTCCAGAGCTTGCCCTTGACGATGTAGTTACGGATGTCGTTCACCCGCGCGTCGCCGAGCTGCCCGTCGCGGAGCCGCGCCACCGCGTCGTATTCGTAGAGCCCCTGCGCCGCCTTCGTGGTGGACTTGATGTGCCAGGTGATGAGCGGCAGGCCGAGCGCCGCCGCGACCTCCTCGGCGAGCACGGTTTTCCCCGTGCCCGGCTCGCCCTTCACCAGCAGCGGCCGGCCGAGGGTGACGCTGGCATTGACCGCGATCTCGAGGTCGCGGGTGGTAATGTAGCGGGCGGTGCCCTGAAATTTGGCGGGGGATTGGGGCGATGTCATCGCGACATGGACTCTCCAGTGGGGGCCGATGGGAAACAGGTTAACAGCCGCTCGGCGGCACGCAAAGTGCTACGCGCAAAGTGCTGGAGGAATCGGGGCGCCAGAGTTTACAAAGAAGGAGGGCCGAAGAAACCGGGATGCAACCCATGGCCGAGGGAACGGGACCCGTGCAAGCGGAAGCGCTGTCCGCCGCGCGCATGCCCTGGTCGCCGCATGGCGACACCGCCGCGAATCTGGCGATCGCGAGCCTGCGGGATTCCGTTCTCGCTTCCTTGAAGGGCGAGCGCGGCATCCATGCGGAGACTCTGTTCGTCACCATCGGTGCGATTGCCGGCCAGGCTGTGGCCCATGCGGTCTGGGAGCAGGTGCATGACGGCAAGGTGCTGCTGAAGGAGATCTCCGCGCGGGGCGGGCTGCATCTCTTCTTCGGCGAGGAGCTCAATGCCTATCTGGTGCCCCAGGCCGGCAGCTTGCTGCCGATCTGGAATCTCGTCGCGGGCGCCGCCGTCGAGGCCGGAGTCCCGATGGCCGAGCTGCCGGACTGGCAGGAGATCTTCGCCCATGTGAGCCGGACCGCGGCCGGCGCGGAATTCGGCATCGTCCGGACGCCGCAGGAGCATCAGCCCGGCCTGCAGCCGCGGCAAGCCTTGCGCCTGGTCTGGCCGCTCGCCCACGCCATCCTCAGCAGCCCGGTGACGGAAAGCTTGTCGACAACCCCTGGGCCATCCCAGGGTGAGGATGTCAACCCGCCGGAAAGCTTCGGCGTCGGCAAGCCGATGCGCGGCATGTTCGGCCGCAAGGGAGCGCCGCCCCCAGGATCGCAGACCGGATTACAACCTGGGTCGCATACCGGGCCGCAGGCCGAGACCTTCGCCAAGAAATATTGGCCCATCGGCGTCGGCCTCGTGGCACAGCAGTATGTGCGGATGTCGAAGGACCTGCTCGACCCGCGCCTGGCGGTGCGGCTCTTCATGGAAGCTGCGGTGCCGATGTCGAAGCTGAACCCGCAGGAATTTCCGCTGAAGCCGATGCGGCATCTCGTCGGCGCCGCTTAAGCCGCCGCATCCGATCTCGCCGTCACCGCAGCGTGTCCACCTCCTGGTAGACCAGCACCATGTCCACGGTCTCGCCGTCCGAGGACAAGGGCAGCAGCAGCGTCTCGCCCTCGCGGGCGAAGCCGTCAGCGGAGGGCGTGTGGTCCCAGTCGTAGACCAGCTTCTTCTCCTCGATCACCAGCCGGTAGTTCTCCATCGCCGCATCGCGGTTGGCGCCGTAATAGGCGATGTCGACCCGCATGCCGGTCACGTCCATGCCGCGCAACAAGGTCGGCCGCGAGCCGACCAGACGATAGCGGAGCTCATACGTCCCGGGTGCGGCAGGATCGCGAATGACGTCGATGAGCGCGGTGCCCGCGAGCCACTCCTTCATCTCCAGAGGATCGATGTCGGCCCGCGCCGGCATCGCGCGGCCGCGGCGTTTGGAGTCCCAGTATTTGTAAAAGGCCGCTGTCGAGGGGCGGCAGCGCGCCATGAAATCGAGCGCTGTGGTGCGGGGATAACGTCCCTCGTTTGTATTCATCGGCTCCGGTCTCTGACACAGGGCGACGATTCGATGTTAGCAGATACCGGCCGGCTTGGCCTCGCGGACAGTTGTCTCACAAGCAATTGATCCAATTCAGCTCCTGGACTTATCCACCGAAAGCGGAGCGGGCCGTCTTGAAAAGCACCCGATCGGTGCTTTATCTCATTTCCTGTGACCAGGGGTCGAAAAGGCGGGGCGTTCGGTCACTGCAGGTTGCAGTTGCTGGCGGGTGAACCTGCGGCCGCATCGTTGCGGCAGGCGGTGGAGGCGCATCGGGGATTGCTGGCCTGGCTCGACAGCGAGGTGCCGGCCGATCACAGCCACGATTTGGTGGCGCTGCACCGCAAATTCTACGAGGCGGCGAGGACGGCGAGCGGGCTGCAGGCGCGCGCGGTGACGCTCGCCTTCAAGGACTTCGTGCAGCGGCGACGCGGCAAGGTCGTGGAAGGCGCGCCGCTGGACGAGAAGCTCTATGGGCTGAAGGGCATCGACTGCGTGTCGATCGCCACGCCGAACGGGCGCATCACCATTCCCTTCCGCGTCGCCGGCTACGGCGCGGAATGGAATGGCAAGAGCCCGGCGAGGCTCAAAGAGGTGAACGGGACCGAGGCGCACGACGGCAAGAACATGCGGCGGCACCCCCACCCCGGCCCTCCCCCAAAGATGGGGGAGGGAGATCGCTTTGAGCTGCTGATCGCCGTGGGCTTGCATCTGGTGGAGAGCGTGACCGTTTCGGGGTGAGGCGATGTTTGCGTTCCTGACTGCGGAGGGATTCCAGCCCTTCACTTTGGCGGGGCTGGTGCTGGTGGGGCTGTGCACCGTCGAGGCGCTGGGGATGATGGTCGGCCACTCGCTCTCCAGCATGGTCGATTCCTTCTTTCATATCGACCATCTGGATGTGGATGCCGGTCCGCATATCCACATGCCGCATGCCGACATCCCGCACGGCAGCGTGGTCGACCTTCATGCCGGCGCCGATGCGCCGCAGGGCAATCTGTTCGGCACCTTCTATGACTGGCTGAATGCCGGGCGGGTGCCGCTGCTGATCCTGCTGATGGCGGGGCTCGGCGCCTTCTCAGTCTCCGGCCTGGTGCTGCAGATCGTGGCGAGCCATGTCGCCGAACCCCTGCCGACCCTGGTCGCCGTGCTCATCGCCTTCCTCGCGGTGATGCCCACGACCCGCGCGGTCAGCCGGGCCGTCGCCCGCATCCTGCCGCGGGACGAGAGCTATGCGATCGACGAGACCGACCTCATCGGCCGTACCGGGATCGTCACCCTGGGGCCGGTCGAAGCGGCCTCGCCGGGCCGCGCCAAGGTGCAGGACGCCTTCGGCAACTGGCATTTCCCGCGGGTGCGCTCGGCGCGGCCCGATCTCGTGATCCAGCAGGGTGTCACGATTCTGGTGGTCGATCGCGTGGAGAATGCGCTCTCCGTGGTGCCGGCCAGCGAGCGGCAGCTGGAGAAGAGTCTGTGAGCTTTGACCCGGCGCGGGTGGCGGCGGGGCCTGCCGGCGGCTGTCCGGCTTATCGGAGGTAACGACCAGAGATGG
>DATKNM010000626.1:0-8772 GCA_035541335.1 Binatia bacterium | reverse complement strand
ATCGGCGCCGCCTGGGCCCATGAATACAAGCTCGGCGATCTCGAGGTGGTGCATCCCTGGGCGCGCGCCACGCTGAAGGGCAGCGACGTCGCCGACGGCTTCATGAAGATCGTCAATCACGGCAGCACGCCCGACAAGCTGCTCTCGGTCTCGGTCGAGTTCGCGAAGTCGAGCCAGATCCACGACATGAAGATGGACGGCGACGTGATGAAAATGGTGGAGCTGAAGGAGGGTCTCGAGATTCCGGCCGGGGCCACAGTCGAGCTGAAGCCGAAGTCCATGCACGTCATGTTCATCGGCGTCACAGGAGACCTGATCCCGGACGAGATGGTCGAGGGCGAGCTCACCTTCGAGAAGGCCGGCAAGCTCAAGATCGAGTTCATGGTAGAGCCCGCAGGAAGCGACAAGTCCATGGAGATGGATTGAGCGAGAGGACACGCAATGCAAGCCACATCGCGCAAGCTGATCTCGATGCTGGTCGTGGCCGCGGCGATTACCGCCGCGGTCCTCGGCTATCTCTACTTCGTGCAGAACAAGGTGGCGCCACTCGCCGGCGTCCCGATCGGCGGGCCGATCCACCTGACGGCCGCGGATGGGAAGCCGTTCGATTCCGCCAGCCTCGCCGGCAAGCCTTTTGCCGTGTTCTTCGGGTTCACCCACTGCCCGGAGGCTTGTCCGACCACGCTCTCCGAGCTCTCCCGGGTGTATGACGAGCTCGGCGACCAGGCGAAAGAGCTGACCGTGCTCTTCATTACCGTCGATCCCGAGCGCGATACGCCGGCGGTGATGAAGGACTACGTCTCGAACTTCGGCGGCAACATCATCGGACTCTCCGGCACGCCGGCCGAGGTCGCCGAGGTCGCGAAGGAGTATCGCGTCTTCTATAAGAAGGTGCCGACCTCCGACGGCAGCTACACCATGGACCATACCGCCGTGGTCTATCTCATGGATCGCAAGGGCCAGTACCAGAGCATCATCGCCTATGGTGAGGACCACGAGCGCTACCTCGAGAAGATCAAGCAGCTGCTGGCGGGATAGGCCCGCGGCAGCTGCGCCGACCTTGACTCAAGTCAAGGCGTAGATCCGGGCGAACGCCCATCCTGGCCGCCGTATCGGTACCGGAGATGCCGAGAGCGGGAGGACAGGCATGGCTTGGGACACGATCCATAAGTCCGATGGTGCCAGTGCCGTGGCGACCGGCCTCCCGCCGCCCAATCTCGCGGATTACGCAGACATCTGTGCGCACTTCACCTGGGAAGCGGCGCGACGCGAGATCGACGGTCTGCCCGGCGGCGGGCTCAACATAGCCCATGAGGCGATCGACCGCCACGTCGCCCACGGTCGCGCCGCAACACTCGCTCTGCACTGGCTCGGCCGGGATGACAGCGTCCGCGAGTACACCTATGCCGACCTCAAGGCGCAAGCCAACCGCTTCGCCAATGTCCTGAAATCGCTCGGCGCCGGCCGGGGCGCCCGGGTGTTCGGCCTGATGAACCGTGTACCGCTGCTCTACATCGCCGTGATGGGCACCTTCAAGAACGGCAGCGTGTTCTCGCCGCTATTCTCCGCCTTCGGCCCGGAACCGGTGCGCTCGCGCATGGCGCTGGGCGAGGCTCGCGTCCTGGTCACGACCGAGGCGCTCTATCGCAAGAAAGTGATGCCCTGGCGCGACGAGATGCGGCACCTGGAGCATGTGCTGCTGGCCGATGGCGATCCCGCCAGCCTGCCGCCGGGCACGATCTCGCTGCCGAAGGCGCTGGCGGCCGCCAGCCCGGACTTCGAAATCGTCGAGACCGGGGCCGAGGACATGGCGCTGCTCCACTTCACCAGCGGCACCACCGGGAAACCGAAGGGCGCAGTGCACGTCCACGGCGCCGTCGTCGCCCATCACATTACCGGCAAGCTGGCGCTCGACATCCACCCCGAAGACCGGGTCTGGTGCACGGCGGATCCCGGCTGGGTCACCGGCATGTCCTACGGCATTATCGCCCCACTGACCAACGGCGCCACCCTGGTGGTCGACGAGGCGGATTTCGACGCCGAGCGCTGGTACCGGATCCTGCAGAACGAGCGGATCACGGTCTGGTACACGGCACCCACCGCAATCCGCATGATGATGAAGGCCGGGAGCGAGCTCGTGCGCAAGTACGATCTGCGCTACCTGCGCTTCATGGCCAGCGTCGGCGAGCCGCTCAATCCGGAGGCGGTGGTCTGGAGCCGCGAGGCCTTCGGCCTGCCGTTCCACGACAACTGGTGGCAGACCGAGACCGGCGGGATCATGATCGCCAACTTCCGCAGCATGGACATCAAGCCGGGCTCCATGGGCCGGCCGATCCCCGGCATCGAGGCCGACATCGTCGAGAAGCGCGACGGGACGGCCGTTCCGGTCGGGAAGCCGATGGCGATGGGCGAGCTGGCGCTGAAGCCCGGCTGGCCGTCGATGTTCCGCGGCTATCTCAACGAGGACGAGCGCTACAGGAAGTGCTTCGTCGGCGGTTGGTACCTGACCGGCGATCTCGCCATGCGCGACGCCGACGGTTACTTCTGGTTCGTCGGCCGGGCCGACGACGTCATCAAGTCGGCCGGCCATCTGATCGGCCCGTTCGAGGTCGAGAGCGCGCTGCTGGAGCATGCCGCCGTCGCCGAGGCGGGCGTGATCGGCAAGCCCGATCCAATCGCCGGCGAGAGCGTCAAGGCGTTCGTCGCCTTGAAGCCGGGCTATTCGCCAAGCGAAGCCTTGCGCAAGGAACTGCTCGGGCACGCCCGCAAGCGCCTCGGCCCGGCGGTGGCGCCGAAGGAGATCGACTTCCGCGCCAACCTGCCGAAGACCCGCAGCGGCAAGATCATGCGCCGCCTGCTCAAGGCCCGCGAGCTCGGCCTGCCCGAGGGTGATCTCTCCACGCTCGAAAGCGACGAACGATGACCGGAACGACCGACACCAAACCGCACCTGACGCGGCCTCACCTGCAGACGCTGCTGTTGGCCCTGCTGCGGATCCGGCGCTTCGAGGAGAAGTGCGCCGAGCTCTATCAGCGGGAGAAGATCCGCGGCTTCCTCCATCTCTACATCGGCGAAGAGGCGATCGCGGTCGGCGTCATGCAGGCGCTGACGCCGGCGGATGCCGTGGTCGCCACCTACCGCGAGCACGGCCACGCGCTGGCCCGCGGCGTGGCGATGCCGGCGCTGATGGCCGAGATGTACGGCAAGCAGGAGGGCTGCAGCGGCGGCCGCGGCGGCTCGATGCACGTCTTCGACGCGGCGACCCGGTTCTACGGCGGGAACGCCATCGTCGGCGGCGGGCTGCCGATCGCGATCGGCCTCGGCCTCGCCGATCTGATGCAGAAGCGCCCGAACGTCACCGTCTGCTTCTTCGGCGAGGGCGCGGTCGCCGAGGGAGAGTTCCACGAGAGCATGAACCTGGCCGAGCTCTGGAAGCTGCCGGTGCTGTTCGTCTGTGAGAACAATCTCTACGCCATGGGCACCGCCTTGAGCCTCTCGGAATCGGAGACCGACATCCACCTGAAGGCCCAGAGCTACCGCATCCCGTCCGAGGCGGTGGACGGCATGGACGTGGTCGCGGTGGAAGCGGCCGCGCGCCGCAGCGTCGCCGCGATCCGCGCCGGCGGCGGACCGCAATTCCTGGAATGCCGCACCTATCGCTTCCGGCCGCATTCCATGTTCGACGCCGAGCTCTACCGCGCCAAGGCCGAGGTCGAGGAATGGAAGAAGAAGGACCCGAACCTGCGGTTCGAGACCTGGGTCCGCGAGAACGAGCTGCTGCACGCCGACGAACTGCAGGCGATCGAGGACCAGGTCGCCCGGGAGGTTTCCGAGGCCGTCGCCTTCGCCGAGGCCGGCACCTGGGAACCGGTCGAGCAACTGACCCGCGGCGTCCTGATGGAGGCGAAGGCATGAGCGCTGGCATCACAAAGATCACCTACCGCGAGGCGATGCGCGCGGCGATCCGCGACGCCCTGAACAGTGAGCCGCGCGCCTTCCTGATGGGCGAGGATGTCGGCCGCTACGGCGGCTGCTACGCGGTCAGCAAAGGCCTGCTGGCGGAATTCGGCCCGGAGCGGATCCGCGACACGCCACTCTCGGAATCCGCTTTCGTCGGCGCCGGCATCGGCGCGGCCCTCGGCGGCATGCGGCCGATCGTCGAGATCATGACCGTGAACTTCAGCCTGCTGGCGCTCGACCAGATCGTCAACAACGCCGCGACCCTGCTCCACATGTCGGGCGGCCAGTTCAACGTCCCGCTGGTGGTCCGCATGGCGACCGGCGCCGGCCGCCAGCTGGCAGCGCAGCATTCGCACAGCCTGGAAGGGTGGTACGCGCATATCCCCGGCATCAAGGTCCTGGCGCCGGCGACGCTGGAAGATGCCCGCGGCATGCTGGCGAGCGCGCTCCGGGACCCGAATCCGGTGTTCCTGTTCGAACACGTCATGCTCTACAACATGGAGGGCGAGGTCGCGGCCGATGCCGGCGCGGTCGATATCACCAAGGCGGCCGTGCGCCGCCCGGGTAAGGACGTGACCCTGATCGCCTATGGCGGCACGCTGCATAAGGCGCTCGCCGCCGCCGATCTGCTGGCGAAGGACGGGATCGCGGCCGAGGTGATCGATCTCCGCTCGCTCCGCCCGCTCGACACCGCCACCATCACCGGCTCGGTCATGAAGACCCGGCACGCCGTCGTCGTGGACGAGGGCTGGAAGACCGGTGGCCTCTCCGCTGAGATCTCCGCGCTGATCACGGAGCATGCGTTCTATTCGCTGGATGCGCCGGTAGCGCGGGTCTGCACCGCGGAGGTGCCGATCCCCTATCCCCACCATCTGGAGCAGGCAGCGCTGCCGCAGCCGGAGACGGTCGCCGCCGCGGCGCGCGGCACGCTGGGACGCTGAGCCGGTGCGCGGAGGCAGCAGCGCATGAGCGAATTTCTGATGCCCTCGCTCGGCGCCGACATGGACGCCGGCACCCTGGTCGAATGGCTGAAGCGGCCCGGCGACGCGGTGAAGCACGGGGACATCATCGCCGTGGTCGAGACCCAGAAGGGCGCGATCGAGATCGAGTGCTTCGAGGACGGGGTCTTCGAACGCTCGCTGATCGAACTCGGGGTGAAGGTCCCGGTCGGCACGCCGCTCGCGTTCATCCGTACGGCAGGTGCAGGGGCTGCGGCCGCTCCCACGCCATCTCCGTCTCCAGCCGCGGCAGCCAGGCCGGCAGCACCAGCAGCGGCCGCGGTACCCGTCACGGCGGCGCCGATCGCGGCTCCGAGCGGCGAGGTGCGCGCCTCGCCGGCCGCCCGACGGCTGGCCGGGGAGCGCGGCATCGACCTCGCCGGAATCGCCGGCACCGGCCCCGGCGGCGCGATCGTCAGCGCGGATATCGAGCGTGCGGCGGCGGCGAGGCCGACGGCTGCCATCGCGAAACCGGCGAGGCGTGCCGGGCTCGACCTCGGCGAGATGCGGAAGGCGATCGCCGCGGCCATGGCGCGCTCCAAGCGCGAGATTCCACACTACTACCTCAGCCACACGATCGACTTCGGCGCAGCGCTGGGCTGGCTCGCCGACGTCAATGCGCAACGCGAGCCCAATACGCGCATCTTGGCGGCGGCGGTCCAATTGAAAGCGGTCGCGCTCGCCCTGAGGGCCTATCCGGAGTTCAACGGCTTTCATGACGGCACGGCCTTCGTTCCGGGATCGGGGATTCATCTCGGTACCGCGATCGCGATCCGCGGCGGCGGGCTTGCCGCCCCGGCGATCCGCGACACCGATCGCCTCGGCCTAGACGACTTGATGGCGGCCTTGCGCGACCTGGTGGCGCGCACGCGGGCGGGGCGGCTTCGCAGCTCCGAATTGTCGGATGCGACCATCACCGTCTCCAATCTCGGCGAACGCGGGGTCGAAGCACTCTACGGCGTGATCTATCCGCCGCAGGTGGCGCTGGTCGGCTTCGGCACGCCGGCGCCGCAGCCTCGGGTGTTGACCGCGCCGGATGGCACGATGCAGATCGTCGCGCGGCCGGCCTTCACCGCCACCCTGGCCGCGGACCACCGCGTGAGCGACGGCCACCGCGGCGCCCTGTTCCTGATGGAAATCGAAAGGCTGCTGCAGAAGCCGGAGGCGCTATGACCAAGGACGAGATTCGCCGCACCGTGATCGAGGAACTCGGCAACATCGCGCCGGAGACCGACGCCGGCACGATCGACCCCGAGGCGGACATCCGCGAAGCCCTGGATATCGATTCCATGGACTACCTCAACTTCATCACGGCGCTCCATAAACGCCTCGGCATCGACGTTCCCGAAGTCGATTATCCGAAGCTGCTGACGATCGCAAAAGCGACCGACTATCTCGCCCGCAAGCTCGGCTTGTAATCGCCGCAACACATTTCGAAGTCAGGTCACTGACAATATTGCGGCGGGACGGTGGAATTTGCGTCCACCGCCGCTTCGCGCGCAGGTTGATGCTGGACCGAATCAGCGGTTGCGTTCAGGTTGACCCCGGGGCGTGGCCTATCAATCAGGAGATCTCATCCATGCGTAAGACTGCTCTCTGGACTGCTGCCGTGATCGGCGCATCGCTCATCGCCGGGACCGCGCAAGCGGCCTCGACCAATTCGGCGGCACCGACCGCCGCTGCACCAACCATGCAGGCCGCCGCCGACGTCACCATGGTCGTTTCGCACAGCTATGCGCACTTGCGCAAGGAACCGAACACCAAGAGCGAGATCGTGGCGACCTTGAAGAAGGGCACCAAACTTACCGTCATCGAGAAGGTCGACAACGGCAAATGGGCCCATGTGAAGACCGATAAGCTCGAAGGCTATGTGGCGGTCTCGCTGCTGAAGGCGGCCTGAGGCACCATCGATTCTCGGACCACTATTGCCGCCGTGGCCTGCAATCCCGGCGGCAGTTTAAAGATTTAACGTGACCCGGGGGCCGCTTAGCATCACCGGTTAACGACAGCCTATGCGATACATTCGGTTACAGATTTGGTCTTGTGCACATTACGGTGCATGCTTACGATTTTGCTGACAGGTATATGATCAGCCGCTTCGGAGTGTCGTAAGCCAACATATCGTGTCGCCCACCATCATCTATCGACACGATCAGGCCAGCCACATTGCTCGTTGCCAGGAGCGCTCATCGGACGGATTCGAAGCCGATGCTTCGTGATTCCGTGGATTGCGAGATTCCATCGAACCAAAGGCGTGCAGACGATGGACACGCCCAACGCGAACACGCAAGAATGCGGAAACACGCGAAAACGCGAAAAGTGAAACAGGGAGAACAGCATGGCTAAGCGTGATCTACAGATCGAGTCGATTCTCACCGGCTATCGCCGGGGCTTCCTCTCGCGCCGCGCGGCACTGAAGGCCTTGGGTGCTTTCGGCCTTGCGGCAGGTGCGTCGCCGCTGCTCGACTTCGCGGCCCTCGCCGACGAAGCCGGCAAGCAGGCGGGTATCGGCGGTATTCCGCTGGCGCGGCCGGACAAGCCGGTGACGCTGCCGGTCAACGGCTCGCCGATCAAGAGCGGCATGGAGCCGGAAAAGGGTCCGTTCAATATCTTCAACTACCAGGACTACGTCGATCAGAAGTCGGTGATCGACACCTTCTCGAAGAAGTACAATGTCGAAGTCGTGCTCACGACCTTCGACAGCATGGATCAGGCGATCACCCGCCTCGCCAGCGGCAGCGTCGATGCAGACTCGACCAATATCACGCCTGATCGCCTCGCCCAGGCGGTCGCCGGCAAGCTGATCCAGCCGATCAACCAGGACTATATCCCGAACCTCGGGAAGAATATCTTCAAGTCGCTGCAGAACCCCTATTACGATCAGGGTTCGCAGTATTCCGTGCCTTATAACCTCTATTCGACCGGCATCGGCTGGCGCAGCGACAAGGTGAAGGAAGACATCGCGGGCATGGCCAATCCCTGGTCCGTGTTCTGGGACGACAACTCCAAGAAATACTCGGGTTATTTCGGCATCCTCGACGACACTCGGGAATCCCTCGGCATGGCGATGATGTATCGTGGCCAGTACGACGTGAACACCGAGGATTCCGACCTTCTCGAGAAGGCGCTGGCCGACCTGAAGGCGACTGTTCCGGTCTGCAATCCGAAGATCAACATCACCGAATACCAGACGCTCGCCGACGGCAGCATGTACTTGCACCAGAGCTGGTCGGGCGACCTCCTCGGCGCGGCGGTGTTCTACATGCCGGAAGGCGCCGACAAGTCGGTGCTGCAATACTGGTGGCCGGGCAAGGGCAAGGGCGTCGTCCAGAACGACTGCTGGTCGATCCTGGCGAAAAGCAAGAAGCCGGTGCTGGCGCACCTCTGGCTGAACCACCTGCTGGACAGCGAAGTCTCCTACAACAACTTCACCGGCTTCACCGGCTACCAGCCGGCCCAGGCCGCAATCAACGCCGACCAGCTGGTCAAGGACGGCATCCTCCCGGCCCAGCTCAAGAACACGATCCTGACCGAGGACGACCTCGGCGCGGGCTCGCTGCAATATGGCGCCCTGACCGCGAAGGGCCAGGCGCTCTGGCAGAACGCCTATGCGAGGTTCAACTCGGGCGCCTAAGGGCAAGCCGCGATGTACCCGAAGTGGCTCTGGCCGGTATTCGCCGTCCCCGGCGTCCTCTGGCTGATACTGCTGTTCCTGGTTCCGTTCTATGCGGTGATCGGCGTCGCCTTCGGCGGCGTCGATCCCATCTTCATGAACGCCGTGCCGAACTGGAACCCGGCGGACTGGCAGTTCGAT
>DATKNM010000625.1:0-2334 GCA_035541335.1 Binatia bacterium | reverse complement strand
CGCGACACCCTTGGCTCGGTGCAGGCGATCCGCCCGGGTGAGGTCAACTGGATGACGGCCGGCTCCGGCATCGCCCATTCCGAGCGCACGCCGGCGGAGCTCCGCGGCGGCGGCATGAATGTCTTCGGCATCCAGTCCTGGGTCGCGCTACCGAAGGCGAAGGAGGAGGTGGATGCCACCTTCTTCCACCACCCGGTCGCCGACCTGCCGACCATCGAAGGCGAAGGGAAACGGATTCGCGTCATCGCCGGCGCCGCCTTCGGCGCCCGCTCGCCGGTCGCGACCTATTCCGAGACGCTCTATTGCGACGTCGCGATGGAGGCCGGCGCGCGCCTCGACCTCCCGCACGAGCACGCGGAGCGGGCGATCCTTCCGGTCTCCGGGCGGCTGCGCATCGCGGGGCACGACCTCGCATCCGGCACCTTGCTGGTGCTGCGCCCAGGCGAGGCCGTGACGGTGGAAGCGGCGGAGCCTGCGCGGTTCATGCTGCTCGGCGGCGAACCGCTCGATGGCCCGCGTCACATGTGGTGGAACTTCGTCTCCTCCTCGAAGGAGCGCATCGACCAGGCCAAGGCCGACTGGAAGGCCGGGCGCTTCGGCCAGGTCCCGGGCGAGAGCGATTTCATTCCGCTGCCGGAATAGCACGCCGCGCCGGGCCATGCGTGGGAGGCGGGCAGGGTCCCGGAATTGCCGCGACTATGCGCTCCCGTCGCCTGCTATTGATTGACCACCCGCCGCCATCCGATCCTCCATGACCCCGCCCTCGACGCCGCCCGCTGTCAGCCGCTCCGTGCTCAAGTACCGCGACTACCGGCTGTTCCTGGCCGCGCGCCTGCTGGTGACCGTGGCGATCCAGATCCAGTCGGTTGCCGTCGGCTATCAGATCTACGAGATCACCAGCGACCCGCTGGCGCTGGGCTTCGTCGGGCTTGCGCAGTTCCTGCCGATGCTGGCCTTGATCCTGCCGGCGGGCGATCTCGCCGATCGCTACAACCGCCGCACCATCCTGATGTTGACCTGCTTCCTGGAGGCCGCGGTCGCCGCCGCCTTCTTGCTGCTGACGGTGTTCAGGGTCGAGACCGTCTGGACCTTCTATGCGGTGCTGGGGCTGTTCGGCGTGGTGCGCACGCTCTCGGCGCCGGCGAGCCAGTCGCTGGTGCCCCTGCTGGTGCCGGGGGAGCATCTCTCCAAGGCGATCGCCTGGAGCTCTTCGGCGTTCCAGACCGCGACCATCGTCGGCCCGGCCTTGGGCGGCGGCCTCTATCTCTTGGGACCGGAGGTCGCCTACAGCGTGTGCCTCGTTCTGTCGCTGATGGTCGCCGCCCTTTTCGGCATGATGCGGGTGTCGATGGCGCCGCGCGACCATCTGCGCAACACCACGGCATTTCAGCGCGCGGCGGCCGGCGTCGGCTATGTGACGGCGCATCCGATCATCCTCGGCGCGATCTCGCTCGATTTGTTCGCCGTCCTGCTCGGCGGCGCGACGGCGCTGCTGCCGGTCTATGCCCGTGACATCCTGCATGTGGGCGCCTTCGGCAACGGCCTGCTCCGAACCGCGCCGGCGATCGGCGCCGCCGTGACCGGTCTCTGGCTCGGGCACCGGCCGCTCAACCGCAACACCGGCGCCTGGATGTTCGCCTGCGTGGCACTGTTCGGCCTCGCCACCATCGTCTTCGGCCTCTCGCGCAGTTTCGCGCTCTCCGCCGTGGCGCTGGTGGTGCTGGGCGCCTCAGACATGGTCAGCGTCTTCGTCCGCTCGACCATGATCCAGGCGGCGACGCCCGACGAGATGCGGGGACGCGTCAGCGCCGTCAGCATGCTGTTCGTCGGCGCCTCGAACGAGCTCGGCGAGTTCGAATCCGGCGGCACCGCCTGGCTGTTCGGCGTGGTGCCCGCGGTCGTGGTCGGCGGCATCGGGACGCTGGTCGTGGTGGCGGCCTGGATGGGGCTGTTCCCGGCGCTGCGGCAGGTCGATCGCCTCAGCGACGTGAAGCCGCCGATTCCACGGGCAGCGGCGGAACAATCCGACGCTGTCAAAGGTTCGTCAGGGAACCGTCCTAGCGTGTGACCCTCCATCCCGCGTTTGCCGGAACGATGGGCATGTTCCGGCTCCCGTAGCGGCGCCAAGAGGCATGATGAATCTCGCCATCGCCACGAATGGTGTCCTCGAAGGCTGGCTGACGGCCGGCCTTTCGCATCCGCTGCTGCTGCCCGGCATCATCGTGCTCGGCACCTTCATCCTGGAGGATGCGACGACAATTCTGGTCGGCGTCTGGGCGGCGACCGGAAGCATCGCACCGGAGGTCGCGCTCATCTCGCTCTACGCCGGCATCG
>DATKNM010000624.1:0-2838 GCA_035541335.1 Binatia bacterium | reverse complement strand
GGCTTCTTCGCCATCGGAGCCTACCTCACCACCATCGTCGCCGCCCAATACGAGGTGAGCGTGTTCTGGCTGCTGCCTGCGGTGCTGGTCGTGACCGGCGTCAGCGGGGCCTTGATCGGCGCCATGTCGCTCAGGGTGAGCGGGCTCTATTTCGCGATCACCACCTTCGTCTTCACCCTGGTCCTCACCGTCCTCGCGACCGACCTCTCCATCACCGGCGGGCTGCAGGGCTTGCTCGGCCCGGCCTTCCCCGATTTCCCGGACAGCCTCGCGCCGCTCGGCACGCCGGTCGCCTGGTGCGTGATGCTGGCGCTGCTGGTGGCGATCGCCCTCGTCTGGAACATCCGCCAGTCGCCGTTCTATCCGGTCCTGCTGGCGATCCGCGACGCGGAGCCCTTTGCCGAAGCCGCCGGTGTGCGCACCGCCGTCATCAAGGTCGGGGTGTTCGGCCTCTCGGCGGCCATGGCGGGGGCGGCGGGCTGGCTGTTCTCCTTCCTCGGCGTGGTCTCGCCCGGGCAGTTCGACTGGGCGGTCTCGCTCAACATCCTGGTGATGGTGCTGGTCGGCGGCATCAACACGACGCTGGGACCGATCGTCGGGGCCATGTTCGTCACCATGTTCCCGGCCGTGGTCAACATCGATCCCTGGCTCCAGGAGATCCTCTACGGCGCGCTGTCGATCTTCGCCATCACCATGTTCCCGGAGGGCGTGGTCGGCCTCGCCAAGCGCCGCCTTGCCGCATTGCTGAAGCCCATGGCGCGCGAGACGGCCGCCGCCGAGACGCCAATGGCCGCGCCGCAAGTGGCGCGAACGGTGGAAGCCGACGGCGCGCCGATCGTCGAGTGCCGCGGCATCGAGTTCGGCTACGGCGTCGGGCCGAAAGTGCTGCGCAACGTCGATCTGGTGGTGCGGCGCGGCCATATCCACGGCCTGATCGGTCCCAACGGTTCCGGCAAGAGCACGCTCGCCAACATCATCGCCGGCCGCCTGCGCCCGCAAGCAGGCAATATCCTGATCAAGGGCGTCCCCGTCACCGGCCAGGCGCCCAGCGAGCGAGCGCGGCTCGGTATGCGCCGGACCTTCCAGGCGGCGCAGCTGGTGCGCGAGCTGCCGACCAGCCGCAACGTGATGGTCGGCCTCTATAACGGCGTGCCGCGCATCGTCCGCCGCGCGCCGGTCTGGCCGCTGCTGCCTTCCGGTCACCGTGACGCCGCATCGATGCTGGCCCGCGCCGAGCAGGCGCTGCGCGCAGTCGGCGCGGGGAACTGGGTGGATGCCCGGGTCGGCGACGTGCCGCATGGTATCGAGCAGCTGACCCAGCTCGCCTCCGTGCGCGTCGCCGGGCCGGAGATCATCGTGCTGGACGAGCCCGCCACCGGGCTCTCGATGTCGGAGGTCGATCATCTGGCGCGGCTGCTCGGCCAGCTGAAGGCCCAGGGCGTCACCATGATCATCATCGAGCACCAGACCCGCTTCCTGTTTCCGCTCTGCGACCAGGTGACAGTGCTCAACGCCGGCGAGGTGATCCTCACCAGCACGGCCGAGGCCGTGCGCGCCGATCCCACGGTCCGGCAGATCTATCTCGGAGAGGGCTAGAATGTCCGAGGCACCCGCCCTGCAAGTTTCCTCCCTCTTCGCCGGCTACGGCCGGTTCGACGTGGTGCGCGACATCGGCTTCCGTGTCGAGCAGGGTGAGGCGGTGGGATTGCTGGGACCGAACGGCGCCGGCAAGACCACTGTGCTGCGGGCGATCATGGGCCTGGTGAAGCACCGCCGCGGCACCATCCGGGTCGGCGACGCCGACGTCTCCGCGCTGCCGCCGCATCGCATCGCCCGCGGCCTGGCGGCGATCGCTCCCGAAGGCCGCCGGCTGTTCCTTGACCAGTCGGTGGAAGACAACCTGATGCTGGGCGCCTTCCATCTGCGCCGCGACCGCAACCGGGTGCAGGAGCTGCTCGAATCCGTCTATGCGCTCTTTCCGGTGCTGCGGAACTACCGCACGCGCCGCTCCTCCTTCTTGAGCGGCGGCGAGCAGCAGATGGTCGCGATCGGCCGGATGCTGATGAGCGATCCGGAGATTCTGCTCCTGGACGAACCGTCGGAAGCGCTCTCGCCGGTCGCTGTGGACAACGTGGTCAGGGCATTGATCGAGCTCCGGCGGCGTGGGGCCTCGCTCCTGCTGGTGGAACAGCGCGTCGATGTCGCCATCCGGCTTTGCGACCGGCTCTACATCATGACCCACGGCGAGATCGTGGACGAGATGAACCCCGAGACCGTCCGCCAGGAGGGCCTCGGCATCATCAACAAGTATCTCGGTTGAAGGAGGGGACTATGGCGCTCGATCACAGCCTGCGGCCCGAACGGCTGATCCTCGATGCCGCGGAAGCGGAGTCACAGTGCCGTTGCGAGGACCACGACCACTTTGCCGGGACGCTGGCGGATACGCTCGATGACCGGACCATCCGCTACGTGCTGGACACCCGTCCGCATTTCGAGGACCTGCGCCAAGCGGTGGGGCAGGTGGCGGGGATGCTGGTCCTGGCCGCGGCGGGCGCCAGGAGCGTCACCCCGGACCATCCGCTGCTGGCGACGGCGCGCGCCACGCTCGAGCGCATCTGCGACGGCGTCGCCGGCGCCCAGCCCAGCGCCCGAGCGACCCATCACCATCGTCATCTGGTGGCGGCGGTCGGCGCCCTAGGCATCGCTCTGAAGCGCGCCCAGGAGGACCTGCATCGCCAGGGCACCGAGCGCGAGCACATCGACCCGGTGCTCGATCCGTTGAAGACCGCCTATCGCAACCTCGCCTGGGCGGCGCAGGCGCTGCCGGGCTTCGAGCTC
>DATKNM010000623.1:0-3035 GCA_035541335.1 Binatia bacterium | reverse complement strand
CGCCAGAGCGTCATCATTGCGGCACAGATCGATTCAGCGCTTCCGCGCTGCGCGCCTGCGGCGCTCCCCCTCACCCAGCTGCAGCTAAGCTCGCTTGCGCTCGCTAAGCCTTCGCAACCCTCTCCCACGAGGGGAGAGGGGTTTACTGTGTCAGAACCACGGCTACCCCACCCGCGGCAGCCGCGTGCGCGCCTCGAGGTCGTCCAGCACCAGGTGGTTGCGCATGTAGCTGGTGCCGGCGTCGCGGATCGGCTGGTAGTCCCAGGTCTGGTGGCGGCCCTTGGAGAGCGCCTCATAGACCAGCCGGCGGCGGTGCTGGCTGTCGATCACCCGGTCCTTGAGCTTGGCGAGGTCCCAGCGCTGCTTCACCTCGCGGCGGAAGGCGGCGATGGTCTCGGCCTCGGCCGGATCGGCGGCGAGGTTCGCCTTTTCGTTGGCGTCGGCCTTCAGGTCATAGAGCTGGTCGGGGTCGCTGGGGGTGTGGACGAACTTCCAGCGGCCGCGGCGGATCATCACCAGCGGGGCGATGGCGCCCTCGCCGCAATATTCGCCGATCGCCTCGTCATGGCCTGATCCGCCGGAGAGCGTCCCCAGCAGGCTCTTGCCGTCGATCTCGGCAGCAGGCTGGAAGGTGCCGCCCTCGGCGGCGAGCTCGGCGAGCGTCGGCAGCAGATCCAGATGCGATGCGCTCTGCGCCACGTGCCGCGCCTGGAACCGTCCCGGCGAGGAAACGATCAGCGGGATGCGGCAGGCATTCTCGAACCAGGTCATCTTGTACCAGAGCCCGCGCTCGCCCAGCATGTCGCCGTGATCGGCGGTCAGCAGCACGACCGTGTCATCGGCCAGGCTGGATTCCCTCAGCGCCTGCAGAAGGATGCCGACCTGCCGGTCCACATAGGAGATCGAGGCGAAATAGGCGCGGCGCGCACGACGGATGTCGGCTGCGGTGATCGTATAGTTGTCCATGTCGGAGACATGGCGCAGGCGCTGGGTATGGGGATCGAGCGGCACATCCTCCGCCGTGACCGCCGGCATCGGGATGTCCGCGTCGCGGTAGAGATCGAAGAGCTCCGGCAGGTTGGCATAGGGGTCGTGGGGATGGGTCCAGGAGACGGTGAGGCAGAACGGCCGCCCGTCGCCGCTGCGCGCGAGATCGTAGATGTGCCGCCGCGCGGCATAGGTGACCTCGTCGTCGAAATCGAGCTGGTTCGAGCGCACGCAGGTGCCGGCTTCCGTCACCGAGAGCATGTTGTGGTACCAGCTCGGCCGCACACCGGGATTCTCCCAGTCCGGCGTCCAGCCGAAATCCGCGGGATAGATGTCTGTGGTCAGGCGCTCCTCGAAGCCGTGGAGCTGGTCCGGACCGCAGAAATGCATCTTGCCGGCAAGCGCGGTGCGATAGCCGGCGGCGCGCAGGTAATGCGCGAAGGTTGGCGTTGCGGAGTCGAACTCCGCCGCATTGTCATAGGCGCCGATCCGGGAGACCGCGGCGCCCGCCATCATGGTGAAGCGCGAGGGGGCGCAGAGCGGGCTCGCGCAATAGAAGCTGTCGAAGACGGAGGCCTTCTCGGCCAGCGCCTCGATGTTCGGCGCCTTGACCGCGGTCTGGCCGTAGACTGGCAGGAAGGCGGCCGCCAGCTGGTCCGCCATCAGGTAGAGAATATTGAGCCGCTTCGTCATGTGCCGGTCCCCGCAATAAAGGCGTGCCGTGGATCCGGGCATGAGTGGGACTCATGGCGTCCACCGAAAAGGTGATAGTATCGGCGGCAAACCGGGCAATCCAGGCATGGCCGGCTCATGAGGGATATGATCAAGGATTATGTCAGGGGCGACCTGCCGTCGCTCTCGGCATTGCTCGCCGTGGTCGCGGCGGGGGAACGCGGCGGCTTCACCGCGGCGGCGGCGGCGCTCGGCGTCACCCAATCCGCCATCAGCCGCGAGATACGCCAGATCGAGCAGCGCCTTGGCCGCCCGCTCTTTCGCCGCTCGCCGCGCGGCGTCGAGCTGACGCCGGAGGGCAAGCAATTCCTCGAATCTGCCCGCGCCGGCCTGCAGGAGATCGGCGAAGCGGTGGCGCGGATCCGCGCCACCGACACGCCGCGGCAATTGACCATCGGCTGCGACTTCGCCTACTCCGCCCATTGGCTGGTGCCGCGCCTGCCGAAGTTCGCCGCGCTGGAGCCGTTGGCCGACGTTCGCGTCATCACCACCCAGCACGTGGAGCGCGCGGTCGGCGATTGCGACACCGCGATCATCTTCGGCGCCGGAAGCTGGCCCGGCATCACGGTCCGGCGCCTGACGCAGGAGACGGTCTTTCCGGTCTGCGCGCCGGCCTATCCGACCGGTTCCACCACGGGCCGGCCGGACTGGCTCGCGGAGGTCAATCTCCTCCGCCTGATCGACAGCGAGGACGGCAGCGACTGGTTCGACTGGCCGGGCTATTTCGCGGCCGCGGGCATTCCCTTCCCAGAGCGCAGCCGGGGCCAGGCCTTCGGCAACTATCCCCTGGTGCTGCAGGCGGCGATCGCAGGACAGGGCGTCGCCCTCGGCTGGTCGCCGGCGATCGAGCCTTTGATCGAGACCGGCCAGCTCCGCCGCGCCTCCGAGGTGGTCGCGCGCTCGACCCGCGGCTACTTCCTCGCCCGCCCGCAGAACGCGGCACCCAATCCTCTCGTCGAGGCCTTCGAGGTCTGGCTGCTGAAGGAGATGGGTGGCGGCTGACCGCGGCCCTTGCATAAAAAAATGTTTCCCGATCTGCTGCGAGATCTCGGCAGCGAAAGGGGGCTTGGGATGCGGCTCGAAATCCGGCGGATCGTTCTCTACACGGCGAACATGGAATCGATGCGGCGGTTCTACGCCGAGGTCATCGGACTGACGCCGCTGCCGGGCGCCGAGCCCGGCTGGATCGAGTATGATGCCGGCGCCTGCCGCATCGCGCTCCACAGCGGCAAGTCCGCGGTCGGAGCGCGCCCGCCAAGCCTGGTGTTCTATGCCGCGGACGTGGCGGCGACGCGTGCCGCATTGGTGCGGCGCGG
>DATKNM010000622.1:0-2681 GCA_035541335.1 Binatia bacterium | reverse complement strand
GCCATAGCCGACATTGCCGGCGACGGTCATGTGCGGGAAGAGCGCGTAGTCCTGGAAGACGGTGTTGAACGGGCGGCGGTTGATCGGATCATGGGCGATGTCGCGGCCGTCCAGCAGGATCTGCCCCTGATCCGGTTGGGTGAAGCCGCCGATCATCCGGAGGATCGTAGTCTTGCCGGAGCCGGAAGGCCCCAGGATGGTGATGAACTCGCCGTCCTCGACCGCGAGGTCGATATGCTCCAGCACCCGGGTCGCGCCGAACGACTTGCCGACGCCTTTCAGCTCGAGAAGGATTCTAGCCGCCATCTCCCCCCACCCGGGAATCGAACCGGCCCGCCCCGCCCTATCGAAACCCGGGTGGAGCGGGCCGGTGAAGCATACGATATCTTACTGCGACGCCTTGATCTCGTTCCAGAGGTCGGACCGCTTGGTCGGATCCTCGACCTGCTCGACATAGACCAGCTTGTCGTCGGGCTTGGCATTGTTGGAGGGCGCAACTGTGTTGCCGAAGCCGGTGCGCTCGGTCAGCTGCTGGCCGATCTGCTTCTGCATCAGGAAGTTGATCCACTGCTCGGCGAGATCCTTGTCGGTCGCGCCGACGGTGACCGCCCAGGTGTCGAGCCAGGCGAGTGCGCCTTCCTTCGGATTGACGTACGCCACGTGGGCGCCGGCGTCCTGCAGCGACTTCACCTGCTGCTGGCCGTAATTGGCCCAGATCAGCGCGATGTCGTTGTTCTTGTAGATCTGGGTCGCCTCGTCGGCGGTGGTGTAGAAGCTGAGCACGTTATGCTTCAGCTTGATCAGCTTGTCCTTGATCTGCGCCATCTGATCGGCCGACAGATGGAACGGATCCTGGATGCCGAGGGTGAGCGCGGTGAACGAGAAATTGTGCTCGCCATTGTCATAGGCCAGCACCTTGCCCTTGTACTGCGGGTCCCACAGCACATCCATGCTGGTCGGCGGCGTCTTGATCTCGTCGGTGTTGTAGATGATGCCGATCGAATCGAAGCAGAACGGGACCGAATAGACGTTGCCGTCCCGCATCACGCCCTTGACCTTGGTGAGGTCGTTGAAGATCGGCAGCTGGTTGGCCTTCTGGTTCGGGATCTTCGAGAGGTCGATCGGCTGCACCAGCTTGGCGTCGATGTAGCGCTGGAGCTGGCCGGTGTTGACGGCCATCACGTCGAAGTCCTTGCCTTCGGAGCCCTTGATCTTGGCCCAGATCTCGTCGTCGCTGCCGATGATGACCACCTTCACGTCGGCGCCGGTCTGCTTCTCGAACTCCTTCACCCAATCGTCGTCGGCGTAGCCGTCCCAGGCGAGGACGCGCAATTCCTTGGCCATGGCCTGACCGGACCAACTCACCGCCATGACGGTCGCGGCGGCGACCGCCAGCATCGGAAGGGCGCCGCGGATGACTGACTTCAACATCGTGATCTCCTTCTCCCTGTTTATCGTTGCTCTTGCTTCGCCCGGTCGCGTCTAGAGCGGTGCGACCGTCACCAATCCTTCATCCGGTTCCAGCTCCATGCGGTTGCGCAAGGGCCGGCCGAATGTCGGCACGTCGATCTCGAACTCGTCGCCGGGCCGGGTCTTCACCCCGGCAGCATAGCTCAGCACCGCCGCTCCCATGAAATAGGCGTGGAGGTCGCCCGGCCGGCGGAACATGTGGTAGCGGAAGTGGAAGTGCTCCAGGTTCGCGATCGAATGCGACATGTTCGCCTCGCCGGAGAGAACCTCCTCCTCCCAGATCACCTTGCCGTCGCGGATGATCCGCGACTTGCCGCGGATGTCGTCCGGCAGGTCGCCGATCAGCAGTTCCGGCCCCAGCGAGCAGGCCCGGAGCTTGGAATGCTGGGTGTAGAGGTAGTTCTGCGCCTCGGTCACGTGGTCGGAGAATTCGTTGCCGAGAGTAAAGCCGATCCGGCGCGGCCGTCCATGGCCGTCCACCAGATAGATCCCGACGATCTCCGGCTCCTCGGCGCCGGCGAGGGCGAAGGCCGGCAGCGGCAAAGGCGCGCCGGGCGGTACCACCTCGGTGCCGATCCCCTTGTAGAACCATTCCGGCTGGACGCCGATCCGGCCGGCATCCGGCTTCCCGCCCTTGATCCCCATGCGGAAGATCTTCATGGAATCGGATTCCGGGGCATTCGAGCCGTGGGTCACCACATGCATCTTGTTGCGCGCATCGGCGCTGCCGAGATGGGTCAAGCCGGTGCCGGTCAGGAAGAAGCGCGCCGGCTCCGGATGCTCGATCGGCGCCAGGACCTTGCCGTCCTGCAGCAGCGCCAGGTAATCGACGGTCTCCGGCTCGGCGGCGCCCTCCGCCAGGGCGATCAGCGATGTCCCGCGGTCGATCGCAGCGTGGGCGAGCGCGAAGGTGGTCGCGAAGCCTTTCAGCGGATGCGCGCGAGCGCCGTCCTTCGTGATCAGCCCCACCGCACGCGACCCGTCCGGTCGCAGGAATTGAATGAGACGCCGGTTGCCGCTCATACCCACCCGCCATCGACAATGAAATTCTGGGAACTGCACATGCGGCTGTCGTCTGCCGCCAGGAACAGCGCCATGCGCGCGATATCCGCCGGATAGAGCCGGTCCTTGAGGCACTGCCGGTCGTCGATCTGCTTCTCTCCGGCCTCGTTCAGCCAGAGCTTCACCTGGCGCTCGGTCATGACCCAGCC
>DATKNM010000621.1:0-4514 GCA_035541335.1 Binatia bacterium | reverse complement strand
TCGAGCTGGAAGGCGCCGAGCGCGGCGAAATTCACCTCGACCAGGAAGCGCGTGCCGCGTCCCTTCTTCTCCTCCTCGGGATCATCACCGCCGCCGCCATGGCGGTAATAGAGGTTGATCTGGGTCAGCCCGATGCGCTCGTCATAGACCGGCAGGAAGAGTGCGCGCCAATCGACCGCCGGACGGTCCTTGGCGAGTTCCGTCAGCTGGGTGAACTCGTCCTTCAGCCGCTTCACCGTCTCGTCCTTGCCGTCGCCGAGCTTGCGCGAGGCGAGCAGAGGGCCGAGCAGCTTCTCGACCTCGCCGCTGCGGAAGGCGGCGATCGCGTTGGCAAGGCCGGCTGCCAGCTTCGGGCCGGTCTGGGGAATCCCCGGCGGCGGCGGCACGTTGGCACTCTCGGATGCCGCTCCGGCGGCGGTCGGGCCGCGCAGCACCGCCAGGAGATCGTCCAGCGTCGGCCAACCGCGCGACAGGAACAGCATGGCCTGCTGCGGTGTCGTGATCGCGGGCACCGCCACCGCATTGGGCGGGTCGGTCGGCTCCATGACCAAAGCGACCTGGGCGCCGACGGGCAGCCGCGTCTTCTGCTGCATCATCACCAGGCCGGCCGGCGTCTCGATCACCGGATGTCCCGCCCGGGTATAGCCGAGCACGCGGCCGAGCAGTGGCGCCGTCGCGCCGGTGAGCCGCGCCGCATCGGGCGCAATCTCCAGCGTGCCGCCCTTGGTCGGCAACACAGCGACGACATGCAGCGTGAGTTCAGTCCCCGGGGCGAGCACCTTCACCGGCGCCGTGTTTGCCGCCGCGGCAGCGAGGGCAGGGCCGGCAGCGAGATTGGCGGCCAGCAGGGGGTTGGTATGCAGTGCATTCGTGTTGATCGCGCCGGCCGCCGCATTGCCGCTGATGACAATGGCCGGAGCCGCTGGTGTTCCGGGCGCTGCGCCGGCCGGCGATGCGCCACCCGGCGATGTGCCCGGCGTAGCACCCGGCGACCCCGTCGTCACCTTGCCCGTCTCGGCATTGGCCTCGGCGAACAGCGCCGCGATGCGGGCCGCGATCTCCGGCTGCAAGGTCGTGCCGACCGACGGCAGGATATTGCCGGAAAGCACCGCAGCTTCCACCCCGGCCGCCGATAGCGGCGGCGTCGCTTGACCGGCAACCGGTGCAGCCGAAGTCGTCGCGCCGGTCGGCAAGTCGGGGAAGGATTCGGCGATCGCCGTCGCCAGGGATTGCTGGGTCTGGACCAGGATCTGCGCCTTCGCGGCGGCATCGGTGGGAATCGGCGTCGCCGTCGGCGGCGGCACGAAGGCTTCCGGCTCGGCGATCGGTTCAGGCAGCAGCGCGGTCGCGGCGGGCGCTTGCACCACGATCGCCTTGACGCTGGTGCCGACGACTTCGATCGGCGGCGGCGAGGCGGGTTTCGGGCTCGGTTGCGTCGTCGTATCCGTCGTCGCGCCGCGGGTGGCGCCGGAAGAGGAGGGCGCCGTGGCGCTGGTGCTGCCGCTGCCGCCGGAGGCGGACGTGGTGGTGCCGGAGGCGGGCGTGGACTGGTGCTGGTTCCGCAGGTTCTGGCCCTCGACCGCGAGGATCAGAACCTGCAGCCGGTCGCCGGCATTGCGTACTTCCAGCGTCACCGTGCTGCCGGCCGGAAGCTGGGCCGAGGTCGCGACGTTGACCGTGCCTTTGTCGGTCGCGACCTGGGTGAGGCCGTCCGGGCCGCGGCCCAGCACCGTGCCCTTGAGGATCGTCCCCGGGGTCAATCCGATGAGGCCGCGGGGCGGGTCCGAGATCACGCCGGTGACCAGCGTGGGTCCGGCGACTCCCGGCAGCGTGCGGCCGATCGGATTGAAGATGTCGCTCATCAGGGACTGCGCTTGGCCTGTCGGGCGGCGCCCGCTGCGGCGCCTGGGGTGGCGCCTGCGGTGGCCTCGAGCACCTTCTTCGCCAGCGTCTCGATGTCCTGCGCGGCAGGGCTGTTGGGATAGCGCGTCAGCAGCGGCGTCTGCGTGGAGATGGCGTCGCGCACCTTGGGGTCGCGGCGGATCACGCCAAGCAGAGGCGGCCGGCGCTTCAGGAACCGGTCGCAGGCCTTCGAAAGCGTCTCATAGGTGCGCTGGCCGATCTCCCGGCTTGCCGCCATGTTCACCACCACGCCGATCGGGAGCTCCTTGCTCTGCTCGCCGGCGTCGAGTGTCAGCATCTTGATGAGCGCATAGGCGTCGGTGAGGGCGGTCGGCTCGTCGGTGGTCACCACCAGACAATAGCCGGCGCGGCCGGCGAGATAGCGCACCGGACGTTCGATGCCGGCGCCGAGATCGACGACGACCCGGCCATAGGAGCCGCTCAAGGCGCGCAAGCCGGACGACAGCCCTTGCAGCCGGTTGATCGGCATGCTGGCGAGCGTGCCCGAGCCGGAGCGTCCGGCAATGAGGTCGAAGCCGCCGTTGGGATAGGAGATCACCGCGCGGCTCAGCGGCAGGTGTCGCTCGAGCGCGGTGCCGAGGTCCATGCCGGGCTGGATGCCGAGCTGCACGTCGATGTTGGCGAGGCCGAGATCGCCGTCGAACAGCAGCACCCGTTCGCCGAGCTTGGTCAAAGCCTGGGCCAGCGAGATCGAGAGCCAGGTCTTGCCGACGCCGCCCTTGCCGGAAGCGACGGCCACCACGTTGACAATGGCATCGTCCGCGGGCGTGGCCGCCGCGCGGACAGGAGAGTCATTCATGTCTTTGATCCACTTGACTTCTTCCGGCTTGCGGACGCCCCGCGTCCGAAATCCGGCCGTCCTCGCGCGGCCTGGTCGACTCGCGCGGTGCCGCCTTCATTCTGCGCGCGTTTCGGACCTTCCGCCATCTCTTGCGGCATGATCAGCCGCGCCAGCGCATCGGCGCCGAAGAACATCAGGCCGTTCGCGATCTCCGGCGAGACGCCGAACTCGGCGAAGCCGAGCTTGCCGCCCTCGGCTGCAGCCAGCAGCCCGCCATAGCGCCGCGCCGCATCGATCCTTGTTGCGATCAGGCGCTGGCAGCCGATCTCGGCGTAGAGCTGGCCCTGCTCGGCGCATTCCGAGACGTCGCTGCCGGCGGCGAGGGTCAGCACCGGCTCGGCCTTGGCGGCGGCGGCGAGGTCGGCCAGCGCCGCGAGATCGTCGGGCTTCAGCGGATTGGTGCCGGCGGTGTCGATCAGCACCAGCGCATCTTCCGGCGCGGCATCGACCGCGCGCTTCAGCGCCGCGGCGTTCTTCGCCTGATAGGCGGTGATCCCCATCGCCTTGGCATAGGTCGCGAGCTGGTCGATGCCGCCCGCCTTGGCGAGGTCGCAGGTGATGGCGACCACCGGCCACTTGGCCGACTTGGCGCCCGCCGCGAGCTTCGCCAGGGTCGCCGTCTTGCCGGCGCCGGGCAGGCCGACCAGCATGATCGGCCGCTCCGGCCGCGCGTCGAGGAGCGCGTTGTAGGAAAAACGCGCGCGGAGTGCCGCGCCCAGCGCCTGGCGCGGATTCTCCAGGAGGAAGTTCTCGGCGAGGTGCAGCAGCCGCTCGGTCAACAGCTCGGGCACGCGGTGGAAGTCGAGCGCCGCGGCGATCGCGTCCATCGGGTCCTGGGCGAGCAGCGGCGCCGGCTCCAGGATCGCCGCGCGGTCGAGCGCCGCGGTGATCTTTACCGCCTTGCCCGACGTCTCGGTGTTGAGGATCACGGCGTCGGGCCCGAGCTCGTCGCGCACGAGCCGGATCGCCTCGCTCATATTCGCCGCGTTGAAGGTCCGGAGACGCATGTTGTAAGCCGGTTATGGGGCGTCAGATCTGGCCCAGGGTGCGGATCTTCGCCTTGGCGTGGATCTCGTTCTGCGACATCACCATGGTGGTGGAGCGGAACCGCTCGACGATGGAGCGCACGAACGGGCGGATGCCGGGGCTGGTCAGCAGCACCGGCGTCTCGCCCATGATGGCGAAGCGCTCGAAGTTCTGGCGCACGGTCTGGATGAACTGCTGCAGCTGGCTCGGCGCCATGGCGAGATGACGCTCCTCGCCCTCGCCGCGGATCGCCTCCTGGAACGCCTGCTCCCATTCCGGCGAGAGCGTGATCAGCGGGATGACGCCGCCGGCATCGGTCGCGGAATCCGAGAGCTGGCGCGCCAGCCTTGCCCGCACATGCTCGACGATCGAGGTGATGTTGCGGGAATAGCCGCAGGCCTCGGAGACACCTTCGAGGACGTTGGGCAGGTCTCGGATCGAGACCCGCTCTCCGAGTAGGGTCTGCAGCACGCGCTGCACGCCGCCGACCGAGATCTGGCTTGGGATCAGGTCGGCGACCAGCTTCTGGTGCTCCTTCGGCAATTCGTCAAGCAGCTTCTGGGTCTCGGCATGGGACAGCAGCTCCGCCATGTTCTCCTTCACGACCTCGGTCAGGTGGGTCGTGATCACGGTCGAGGGATCGACCACGGTGTAGCCGCGGAAGAGCGCTTCCTCGCGTGCGCCGGGATCGACCCACATGGCCGGCAGGCCGAAGGCGGGCTCG
>DATKNM010000620.1:0-8763 GCA_035541335.1 Binatia bacterium | reverse complement strand
CCGAAGCGGTCGATGAGCTCGGCGGCGAAAGCCTCCGCCTCCTCGTCGCTCTCCAGCATGGCGATGCGGCGATAGAGGCCGAGCCGCACCGAGAGGTCGGTGACGTAGTTCTCCGGGATGAGCACCGAAGTACCGATATTGATCTGCGGCGACCAGTCGCGCTGCGCCGCCTGGCGGTCGCCGCGAGCCTCCCGCACAGCCTCTTCCAGGAGCTGTTGATAGAGCTCGACGCCGACCTCGCGCACATGGCCGGACTGCTCATCGCCCAAGAGGTTGCCGGCGCCGCGTATGTCCAGGTCGTGACTGGCGAGGCTGAAGCCGGCGCCGAGCTGGTCGAGGGTCTGCATGACCTCGAGCCGCCGGTCGGCATCCGGCGTCAGCGACTTGCCCGGCGGCGTCGTGAGGTAGCAGTAGCCGCGCAATTTCGCCCGGCCAATGCGGCCGCGGAGCTGATAGAGCTGGGCGAGGCCGAACATGTCGGCGCGATGAATCACCATCGTGTTCGCGTTCGGGATGTCGAGGCCGGATTCGATGATGTTGGTGGAGAGCAGCAGGTCATATTGCCGGTCGTAGAAGGCGGTCATCGCCTTTTCGAGCTGGGTCCCCGACATCTGGCCGTGCGCCATCACCAGCTTGATCTCCGGCACCAGCTTGCGGATCCGCTCGCTCAGGGAGTCGAGATCCTCGATGCGCGGGCAGACGTAGAAGATCTGCCCGCCGCGGAACTGCTCGCGCAGGATCGCCTCGCGCACGATCACCGGATCGTAGGGCAGGACGAAGGTGCGGCTGGCCAGGCGGTCGACCGGGGCCGTGGTGATCAGGCTCATCTCGCGGATGCCGGTCAAGGCGAGCTGCAAGGTGCGCGGGATCGGCGTCGCGGTCAGGGTCAGCACATGGATATCGCCGCGGAGCTCTTTCAGCCGCTCCTTCTGGGAGACGCCGAAATGCTGCTCCTCATCGACGATCACCATGCCAAGATCGGAGAACTCGACCGATTTCGCCAGCACAGCATGGGTGCCGATCAGGATATCGATCTTGCCATCCTTGAGCGCCGCCCTCGTCTCCGTAGCGTCCTTCGTCGACACCAGGCGCGAAAGCTGGCGCACCTGCACCGGGAAGCCGGCGAAGCGCTCGGTGAAGGTCCGGAAGTGCTGGCGACAGAGCAAGGTGGTCGGGGTCACCACCGCCACCTGCCGGCCGCTCATGGCGACGGCGAAGGCGGCGCGCAAGGCGACCTCGGTCTTGCCGAAGCCGACATCGCCGCAGACCAGGCGATCCATCGGACGGCCGGACGAAAGATCCGCCATCACCTCGTCGATGGCACGGAGCTGGTCCTCGGTCTCGGCATAGGGGAACCGGGCACAGAACTCGTCGTAGAGCCCCTCCGGGCGCTGCACCGGCTCGGTCTCGCGGATTGCACGCTGGGCGGCGATCTTCAGCAGCTGCTGGGCGATGTCGCGGATCCGCTGCTTCACCCGCGCCTTGCGGTTCTGCCAGGCGGCGGAGCCGAGCTTGTCGAGGGCGACGATCGCATCCTCGCCGCCGTAGCGGGAGATCACCTCGATGTTCTCGACCGGCACGAACAGCTTGTCGTTGCCTTCGTAGATCACCCGCAGGCAGTCATGCGGCGCGCCGCCGACATCGAGCGTCTCCAGCCCCTCATAGCGGCCGATACCGTGATCGGTGTGCACCACGTAGTCGCCGGCATGGAAGTTGGCGAGCTCCGCGAGGAAGGTCTCGCTCTTCTTCTTGCGGCTGATGGCGCGGGTCAGGCGATCGCCGAGGACGTCCTGCTCGGTGACGACCAGCAGCTTCCCCGCCGAGAAGCCGCTCGGCAGGTCGAGCACCGCGCGCGCGATCGTGCCCGGCTCCAGCGCGGCAAGGTCGTCGGCATGCTCGACCGGCTTTGGCGCCGCGAGGCCGTGATCCGCAATGAGGCCGGAAAGACGTTCGATCGCCCCCGCACTGCTGGCGGTCAGCAGCACGCTTCGGCCACTCGCGATCTCCGGCCGCAAGGCGCGGACGACGGCGTCGTAGAGATTGATGTCGGGATTGGTGCGCGCCTCGGCGAAGCTTAGGCCGGCACGGCCGCCGGCGTCGGCCCAGCCGGCGCTCTCGGGATGGCGGTAGTGATTGAAAGCCAAGACCGGGCGGTTGCGCTCCACCTGGTGCCAGCCGTTCTCGACCAGATAGAGCTTGCCGGGATGGAGCGGCCGGTAGGGCGCGCCGCCGCTCTCCCGCTCCGCCCGCTGCAGGTCGGTGCGCGCCTGGTAGAAGTCGGAGATCATCTCCAACCGCGCCTTCTTCGCCTCCTCGAACTGGTGGTCGAGGGTGAGGATCGCGTCGGGCAGGTAGCGGGTCAGCGGCACCAGCTCGGTCAAGAACAGCGGCAGCCAGTGCTCCATGCCGGGATATTGCCGGCCGGCGCTGATCGCCTCGTAGAGCGGATCGTCGCTGACGCTGCCGAACTCGGTGCGATAGCCGGACCGAAAGCGCTCGATCGACGCCGGGTTGAGCGTGACCTCGTTGACGGGTTTGAGGACAAAGCGCTCGATCTTCTCCTGGCTGCGCTGGCTCAGGGCATCGAACAGGCGGATGTCCTCGACCTCGTCGCCGAAGAAGTCGACGCGCAGAGGCTGCGGCGCCCCCGGTGGATAGAGATCGACGATGCCGCCGCGGACCGCAAACTCGCCGGGCTCCCCGACCGTGCCGGAGCGGAGATAACCATTGCCGAGCAGGTAGTCGATCAAGGCCTGCTGGCTGATCGCCTGTCCCCGCCACAGCTCCTGCGCCGCGGCAGCGAAGGATTGCGGCGCCGGCACGCGCTGCAGGATCGCCGAGACCGTGGTGACGACGATCGGCTTCGGATCATCGGCCCTGAGATGGGCGAGATCGGTCAGGGCATCGACCCGACGCGCCAGGATGTCGCGATGGGGCGAGACCCGGTCATAAGGCAGGCAGTCCCAGGCCGGGAACGCCACGACCCGCTGTTTCGGCGCGAAGAAGGCCAGCGCCTCGATGAGATGCGCCATGCGGACGTCATCGACCGCCACGTGCAGCACGCCGCCGGCATGGGTCTCCGCCAGCGCGGCGATGACCGCGGCGTCATGGCCTTCCGGGACGCCGCCGACATTCAGTCGACCCGCGCCTGTCCCGCCTGGGCCGGGGAGTTCAAATGGCAGCTTGGTCACGGGCGTCAGCCAGGGGTCCGAGGGGCGATTCCAAAGGCGAGGAGGAGGTGCGTCACGCGGTTCTGCAGCCGGGGCGGCAGGGGGACGCGTCCGACGAGCCAGTCGTATATATCGGGGTCGGGCTCGGCCAGCAACACGGCGTAGTCCTGCAATTCCGCAAGGCCGAATTGCGCCAGATGCGCCTCGGCGAAGCGGCCCAGGATGAGGTCGAGCTCCTTCACTCCGCGGTGCCGGCTCTGGAACAGCAGCCGCCGCCGCAGGTTGCCCTCCTCCGCCTCCAATTCCCTTTCCGTCATCGCCTTTTCCTGTCGCCGGGGCGAGGTTATACCTCTCCGGGGACCATCGCCCAACCCGGAGAATCCGTGCGACCGCAGATCCTGTTTCCGCTGTTCGCCTCGGTCACCAGCCTGCCCGGGATCGGCCCCCGCTTCGGCAAGCTGCTGGAGAAGCTGTGCGGGCCCCACGTGGCCTCGCTGCTCTGGCACCTGCCGACCGGCCTCGTCGACCGCAGCGCGGAGCCCGATCTCGAGGAGGCCGTGGCGGGCTCGGTGATCACCGCGGTGGTGAAGCCGCTCGCCCACATGGCACCGCGCAACCCGCGCCAGCCCTATCGCATCTCCTGCGTCAACGACACCGGCGACATCGATCTCGTCTTCTTCAACGCCAAGGCCGATTACCTGAAGAAGATGCTGCCGGTCGGCGAACTCCGGGTGGTGAGCGGCCGGATCGAGCGCTACGGCCAGGGCCGCACACCGAGCATGGTGCATCCCGACTACATCGTGCCCGTGGAACGGCGCGGCGAGATCCCACGCTACGAGCCGATCTATCCGCTGACCGCCGGCCTGCCGCCCAAGGTCGTCGTGAAGGCGACCCGTGCGGCGATCGACCGCCTCCCCGATCCGCCGGAATGGGCGGATCCGCATCTTGTGAAGCGGCATGAATGGCCGCGCTGGGATGCGGCGGTCCGCGCGGCGCACAGCCCGCAATCGCCGCGCGACCTCGAGCCCTCGGCACCGGCGAGGCAGCGTCTCGCTTATGACGAGCTGTTGGCGAGCCAGCTCGCCCTCGCCCTCACCCGCCAGTACAACCGCCGCCTCCCGGGAAGGCCCAGCGTCGGCAACGGCGCGCTCCGTGACCGCGTGCTGAAGGCCCTGCCCTATCGCCTGACGGGATCGCAGACCACGGCAGTGGCTGAGATCGAATCCGACATGGCGGGGACCCACCGCATGCTCCGCCTGCTGCAGGGCGATGTCGGCAGCGGCAAGACCGCTGTGGCGCTGATGGCGATGCTGATCGCGGTCGAGGCCGGCGGCCAGGCGGCGCTGCTGGCACCGACCGAGATCCTCGCCCGCCAGCACTTCGCGACCTTGCGGCCGCTGGCGACGGCGGCCGGCCTCAACCTCGCGCTGCTGACCGGCCGCGAGAAGGGCAAGGGGCGCGACGCCATCCTCGCCGACCTCGCGGACGGGACCCTGAAGCTGGTGGTCGGCACTCATGCCCTGGTGCAGTCCGACGTCGCCTTCTCCGACCTCCGCCTCGCGGTCGTCGACGAGCAGCATCGCTTCGGCGTGCAGCAGCGGATCGCACTCGCCGAGAAGGGCAAGGGCGTCGATCTCCTGGTGATGACGGCGACGCCGATCCCGCGCACCCTGATGCTGACCGCCTATGGCGACATCGACGTCTCGCGCCTGACCGAGAAGCCGGCCGGCCGCCAGCCGATCGACACCCGCGTGCTGCCTGACGATCGCCTCGACGACGTGATCACCGCCCTGCGCCGGGCGATCGCGAAGGGCGCGCGCGTCTATTGGATCTGTCCGCTGGTCGAGGAATCCGAGCAGAGCGACACGGCGGCCGCCACGGCGCGACACCATGCGCTGGCCGAGATCTTCGGCGCGCAGGTCGGCTTGGTGCACGGCCGCCTCAAAGGCCAGGACAAGGACAAGACCATGGCCGACTTTGCCTCTGGGCGGATCGACATCCTGGTCGCGACCACGGTGGTCGAGGTCGGCGTCGATGTGCCGGAGGCGACGGTCATGGTGATCGAGCATGCCGAGCGCTTCGGCCTCGCCCAGCTGCACCAACTGCGCGGCCGGGTCGGGCGCGGCAAGGGCAAGTCGAGCTGCCTGCTGCTCTATCACGGGCCCTTGAGCGAGAACGCCAAGGCGAGGCTGCAGATCATGCGCGACACCGAGGACGGATTCAAAATCGCCGAGGAGGATCTCCGGCTGCGCGGCGGCGGCGAGATCCTCGGCAACCGGCAGAGCGGCCTCCCCGACTTCCGTCTGGCGGACCTCGCCTTCCACGCCGACTTGATCCCGATCGCGCGCGACGACGCCAAGCTCGCGCTGGAGCAGGACCCCGAGCTGGTCGGCGATCGCGGCCGCGCGTTGCGCGTCCTGCTCTATTTGTTCGAGCGCGACGCCGTGGTGAGAACGCTGCGCTCGGGCTGAGTGGCGGAATCTGACGGCAGAACGAGGCCCAGCGAGACTACGAGCTTGATCCCGTCCTCGACCGATATCTTCAGGATATGCACCTCGCGCTTCGGGATGAACATCAGGAAGCCGGAGGTTGGGTTCGGCGTGGTCGGCACGAACACGTTCACCAGCTCCTCGCCCGCCAGCGCCTCGAACTCCCGATAGGAGCGGCCGGTGATGAAGCCGACGGTCCAGCTGCCCTTTCGCGGATACTCGATCAGCGCGCATTCGCGGAACGCCGCCGCGTTGTTCGCGAGCACCGTCTCCGTCACCTGCTTGATCACGGTGTAGACGCTGCGGATGATCGGCAGACGGTTCAGCACCGCCTCCATAAGCTGCCGCATCAGCCGGCCGAGCAGGCCGGCGGTGACGGCGCCGATCAGCGTCACCACCACCAGGGCCATGATGAGGCCGATGCCGGGGACGTAGAACGGCATGTGCAGATAGGTCTGCGGGTTGTATTCCGGCGGGACGAGGCTGAAGACCCGGGCATCCACCCAGGTGATGAACAGCCAGGCGATGTAAAGCGTGAGGCCGACCGGCGCGATGGTCAGGATCCCGGCCAGGAAGTAGTTGCGCAGCCGCGCACCGAATCCGTGCCCGCCGGACCCGTGGCCTGCCGGTCCCCCGGGACCATGCAGGACTGGCCGGTCGGCATCATGAGGATCGAAGGTCATTCCGTCTCCCGACCGGCGCGCTACAGGCAGAATGCCGATAAGACCTGACGCCCAGATGAAATACCAATGGTCATTTTCCTGCAACTTAGCCAATAATTCCTGTCGCGGGATGCGGGTTGAGAATCCCGTCAGGGGACGGCATGGCAGAACACCAATGGCTCGAAGGCGCGGTCTGCTTCGTGGATCGCGACGAAATCAAGTCGAGCATGATCGCATCGGTGGAGGAGACCTGGGAAAGACTGCGCGGGGCCAGAGCCTTCCCCGCCCGCCGCGACATCGACCCGGTCGCGTTCAAGGAGGCACTGCCCTATCTCTCCCTCGTCGATATCCACGAAGCGCCCTTTCGCGTGCACTACCGGCTGGTCGGCACCGAAGTGGCGCGATTCGCGGAACAGGACTTCAGCAATCTCTGGCTGGAGGATACAGGCTGGGAGCCACGAATCATCGAGGTCAACCGGGCGCTCTACCGCCGGCTCTGGGAAACGCGCGCGCCGGTCTTCGGCCTCTCCCTCGTGGACTGGGATCGGCGGCAAAAATACTGTTTCGAATGGGGGTTGTTTCCGCTATCTGATGACGGTGACCATGTGAATTGCTCGCTCAGCGTCGATGACTTCACGCCGATCGCCGGCCGCACCTACCTGCTGCGCTAGGCCGATGCCCCGCTCCCCGAAAGGTTTGCCATGCGGTTGATGCTCGCCACCGCCCTCGCCGCCGCCTTGCTCTGCAGCGCGGCGACCTTCGCCCTGGCGCAGGATGACAGCCAGGATCCGGGAGCGGCGGCGTTCTACAACGGCGACTTCACCGGCGCGATGGACATCTGGAGGCCGAAGGCGGACGGCGGCGATCCCGAAGCCATGACCGATGTCGGCGTGCTCTACGAGGGCGGGCTCGGGGTGAAGCGCGACTACAAGCAAGCAGCCGCCTGGTACGAGAAGGCGGCGCAGCTCGGCTTCGTTCTGGCACAGTTCGATCTCGCCAACCTCTATTATGACGGCCGGGGCGTCGATCGCGATCGCAAGCAGGCGGCACGCTGGTACACCGCTGCCGCCAAGGGCGGCCACGCGAAGGCGCAGCTCTATCTCGCGCAGATGTACGAGAACGGCGAAGGAGTCGACGAAGACCAGGGCGCAGCCCGCGCCTGGTACCAGAAGGCCGCGGACCAGGAGCTCCCGGAGGCGCAGTACACCCTCGGCAAGAAGCTGGTCTATGGCGACGGTGTCGGCGCCGAGGGACAGAAGGGGACCGACCTGCTGCTGAAGGCAGCGGATCAGAAATACGCCAAAGCGCAGATCCTGATCGCCGACTGTTACTGGCGCGGCCGCGGCGTGCCGCAGAACCTGATCGAGGCCTATGTCTGGGCGGCGCAGGCGGTGGAGAACCCGAAGGCCGGGCAAGACGCGAAGCGCGCCGCCTCGCTCTACGACGACATCAAGTCCGGCATGAACGGCGACCAGCTGAAGGCCGCGGAAATCGAGCTCCAGGCGGTCGCGCCGAAGAAAGACAAGAACAAGGACAAGAACTCCGGCCAGGGATCTGGCTCGGACAACGGCACCGCCGAATAAGGTTCAGCCGACGCCACCACTGCGCGCCGCCTTGAGGCGCGCGCGTGTCTCCGCGAACGAGAGCATATCCCCTCGACCTTGGGGGCGTGGGTACGCACAGCGAGACCGTGGCTGAAACTCGATCAGGACTAAGATCCGATTTTTGATGAATACAGATCCTGGATTCGGTGCGAATATTCTTTTGTGCATCGCCCATGACCTGGTCAAGAGCGACGGAGCTGCAAGGAGATCATCCAGGGAAATCTGATGGTTATGGGTTCCGGGAGAAAGCTGCGCAAGCCGGTATGCGTGCGGTTACTATTCCTTGCCGGCGCGATCTTCGGAGCAACCCTGGTTCAGCAGGCCCCGGCCCGGGCCGACTACCAGGCCGGCGTGACCGCCTATCAGGGCGGCGACTTCCGCGGCGCCTATGAGCAATGGCTGCCGCTCGCCCAGCAGGGCGACGCCGCCGCCCAGAACGCCCTCGGCGCCCTCTACGACCATGGCCTCGGGATGGGCAAGGACCCTGTGACGGCGGCCTATTGGTATGAGCAATCGGCCAAGCAGGGCTTCCCGCTGGCGATGCGTAACCTCGGCACGCTTTATGCCAACGGCAACGGCGTGCCGCGCGACCTGGACCAGGCGAGGGCTTGGCTGCTGAAGGCGGCCGATGCCGGCGACACCGAGGCCGTGCAGCGCCTGAGTGTATTGATGACTCAGATGCCGCAGCAGCCTCCCAGCGGCAGCGCCACGGACTTCCTGATGAACACGCCGAAGACCGGTGCCGCCGATCCGGGATCGGTCGCCTTCGACAACGGCGACTTCACCGGGGCGATGGACGCCTGGAAGCCGAAGGCCGAGGGCGGCGATCCCGAGGCCA
>DATKNM010000619.1:0-6493 GCA_035541335.1 Binatia bacterium | reverse complement strand
GCATCAGCACTTCCCAGGCCCAGAACAGTCCTTGGGCGGCGTTGGTCGTGCCGCCGGCGGTGAGCGTCGAGATCATGGTCTTGACCTCGCCGGTGTTGGAATGCAGCGGCAGGATGCCGACCTTCGGGCAGGTGGTGCAGGAATCGTCGTGGGTCTGGTCCGGGTTGCTGCTCGGCAGCACGTAGTACCAGGACGGCGGGTTGTAGACCCTCCGGCGGCCGATCTGGACGGTCGCGTTCCAGGTCGCCTCGTTGCAGTTGCCGATCTCGTCGTTCGTCTTGCTCACCGGCTCCCAGCCCGGCCATTGGGTGCCGTTCGGCATCGTCACCGCGCCCAAGGTCAGGTCGGCGTCGTCGGTCATGTCGGTGTTGCCGTTGTAGCGGGCGAAGACGCAGCCGCTCCACCCGCCGGGGACCTTCGAACTGTCGGTCGGATCGTAGAGCAGCGGCACCTCCGAGATCGGGCTGGTGTAGGTGTGCTGGGTACCGCTGAAATGGCCCAGCGGATCCGTGAAGGTGGTGCCGGTCGCGGTCCAGGTCCCGCTGCCGCTGGGCGTACCGGTGCCGGGGACGTAGGTCTTGACGTTGACCTTCGAGTTCCAGGGCACGACGCCGATGTTGAGCAGGCTGTAGTTGACGCCTTTGACCGTCACCTGCTGCTGCTGGACGCCGCTGGTGAACGGCAAGGCCAGCGTATCGACGAGATCCTGGGCGTTCTGGACCTGCTGCTGGATCTTGGTGGTCTTCGATCCGGAGATCGTATCGCCCATGGACCCGGAATTGTCGAACGAGAACACGACGTCGAGACCGGTGACGGCGCGCGCCACCTTGGCGCTGGACGCCACGGTCATGGTCTGGAATCCAAGCAGGCTCATCAGCGTGGTGGGGATGGTCGCGGTGGCGTTGACCGAGACCGTGGCGCCGGAATTGTCGACCACGACCGAGGGATCGGGAACGGTGGCGCCCATGGCCCCATCGGGGAAATTCGCGCGGAAGAAGGCCTTCGCGTCGGTCTTCACCTTGTTGTAGTTGGGATCCTGCTCGGTCTGCAGCGCCTTGCCGCCGGCGAGGGCAGCGGCGTCGATCGCCTGGGAGAGGCGCGCCTTGATCAGATAGCCCCGGGCGGCATCGACCGCGAGGCCGGTCACCGAGATGAAGACGATGGCGGAGAGGCCGAAATAGATGGCGACGGCCCCGCGCTCGTTCAGCAGGAACCGGCGGTGCGCCGGATTCGCCTGGTCGCCGGATTGAAACGACGACCCTGCGCGACGCGCGACGCGCGACAGGCCGGACTTCAACAGCGACGCAAAGTGGCGTAACGGCATGGCTCGATCCTCATTCGCCCCACCTTTGCATCATAAGCGCGAACCGCTTGCCGCACAACCGGAGCTGTGACATCAAGCAATTGATTTATCTAGAATTTATCGAAAAATGTAGGGGTCCTGGAGACACGTCTTCCGGCGCCGCGACCGCAGTTTCCCGGGCCATGAGACAAGGAATGGCGCGGCCGGCGATGGTTTCAAGGAGGCTATTCCGAGGGCGGCCCGGGCTGCTGCGGCTGCGGCGTCTCGCCGCTGTTACCGGTGTTCGCGCCGACGCCGATCGGGTTCGCCTCCTGGGAGGTGACGGAGGACGAGGCCGAGGTCTTCGAAGCGTCGGTATTGGCGTTGGTCGTGCTGCTGGTCGAGGCGTTGAACTGCACGTCGCTCGGCGACAGCACGCGGACGCAGCGCTGGTTGCCGCAGGAATAGAGCACTTCCGTCGGCGCCGTCTGGGCCGAAGCGTCGAGCACGGTCACGTGCCGGTCGTTCACCGGGTTGACCACCAGCGGCCAGTCGAGCAGCAGTTCCTGAGAGGCGCTGAGCACGATCAGGTTGGTCTCGCCGGGCGACTTGCCGAACACGATCACGGTGGTGGGGTCGTCCAGGGTGACGTCGGCGACGGTCGGATCGCCCACCACGACGCTGGTCGCAGGTTTCGCCAGCTTCACGACACGGGCCTCTCGCCAGTTGAGGTCCAGCCCATCCGCCCGGGCGTTGGCGCTGCCCAGGAAGAATCCGCCCGTAACCAAGCTGGCCGTGACCAGCATCGGCAACAGAACCAGCAGGCGACGCATTTTCCCCTCCAGGACCCCCACGGGCACGGGCTCGGTTCCGCCGCACTCAAGCCAGCGTACTCAAGGCCCTTGCCGCTATTAGTTAATCTTAGTCGAGAAGCGCGTTTTCGGCAATGCCGATGCACCTGCCTCGGGCAGATGCGGGCCGAGCCTTGCCGTCGGCGGCCAGAGATTGTATAATCCCATCAAGTGGTTGTCGTCGGCCTTGGGGCCCGGAATGTCCGGGAAAGCGGCCACAAGCCACGGGGGAGTAGTCCTATGCACGGGGTCATGCAGCCGAAGAACCCGGCAGCCGGATCGCCCATCGCCGCCCGGCCCTCCATCAGAGGGGCCGCCGGCTGGTGCCTGTTGCTGGGCCTCGCCGGCCTGACGGCCGGCTGCGCCTCAATGGGCGCGCCCAAAGCCGGCACCGACGCCAGCCTGGTCGCGGCCCAGCGCCAGGCGGCCGAGCAGGACGAGGCCGCCTATAACTACAGCGACGCGGCCGGCATCTACCAGACGCTCTACTCCCAGCACCCCGACGATCTCGACCTCGGCCTTGGCCTCGCCCGCAACCTCCGCTTCTCCGGCTCGCCGCAGAACGAGATCGTGCTGGTCAATCAGCTGATCGCCAAGCACGGCCGGACCGTCCCGCTGCTTTTTGAGCTCGGCAAGGCCTATCTGGCGGCCGACCAGGACAACCTCGCTTTGCCGACCCTGCTCGAGGCCAAGGGCAAGGATCCGAAGAACTGGGAAATCCTGTCCACGATCGGCGTCGCCTACGATTATCAGGGCGACTACGCGGATGCCCGGGACGCCTATGCCCAGGCGCTCATCGCCTCGCCGAGCAACCCGACGGTGCTGAACAACCTCGCACTGTCGCAGGCCCAGAGCGGCGATCTCGACGGCGCCATCGCCACGCTGCAACAGGCGATCGACCAGCCTTCGGCGACCGCCCAGACGCGCCAGAACCTGGCGCTGCTGATGGCGCTGAAGGGCGATCCCGACGCCGCCGAGCGCCTCGCGCGCAAGGACCTGCCCCAGGACGTCGCCGACAACAACAATTCCTACTATCGGATGCTGGCTTCGGCGTCGCGCGGCGAGGCCGTCGCCCCGGCGGTGACCACCCCAGCGGCAGCAACCGCCGCGCCGGTCGTGCCGCTCCCCGCGTCGTCAACGCCGGCATCGGTGCCGATCACCGCCGCGCCGGCAGCAACCGCCGTGCCCGCCGTCGCTCCCTCGACGGACGACAGCCCCGTTCGCTGACGCCCATCCGCCGAAGACGGCACCCGGTCCGCGAAGCCGCGCCGCGCCCTCGAGCGCGGCGCCGGTTATTTCAGCATGTTGGCGACCTGGATGCCGGCGGGACCGGCGATCACCAGGAACAGCACCGGCAGGAAGAAGATGATCATCGGCACCGTGAGCTGCGCCGGCAGCGCCGCAGCCTTCTTCTCCGCCGCGTTCAATCGCGCGTCGCGGTTTTCCTGGGCGATCACCCGGAGACCGGTCGCGATCGGCGTGCCGTACTTTTCGGACTGCAGCAGCGTCGTGGTCAGCGAGCGGAAGGTCGGCAGGCCGGTGCGCTCGGCTAGGTTCTCGTAGGCGGCGCGGCGATCGCCGAGGAAGGCGAGCTCGGCCGCGGTGAGGCCGATCTCCTCGGCCATGATCGGCGCCGATTCCGCCATCTCCTCGGAGACCTTGTTGAAGGCGGCCTCGATCGACATGCCGGCCTCGACGCAGATCACCATCAGATCGAGGGCATCCGGGAAGGCCCGGGTCATGGTCTTCTGCCGCTTCTGCACCGCGTTGCTGAGGATGAGATTGGGCAGTATCCAGCCGAAGCCGGCGCCCAGCACCGCAACCAACCACTTCATGAGGGTCGTCCATTGCGGGAAGATCGTCCAAGCATAGAAGGCCGCGATACCCGCGACCACGAACAGCAAGGCGAGGCGCGCGAAGACGAAGGTGACCGGCGCGGAATTGCCGCGCCAGCCGGCTTGAATCAACCGGCGCTTCAGCTCTTTCGCCTCCAGCATCTCCTCGAGCTTCAGCTGCTTCAGGATCTGCCGCATCGTACTCTCGGAGCGGGTCGGCTGCAGCCGGCGGCGCTGCTGGAAGCCCTCGCGCTGCTGCACCGCGAGCTCGTCGCGCTTGAAGGCGACCGCGCGCCGGCGCGCCGCGAACTTGTCGTTCTGCAGGAACGGCAGGGCGACCGCCAGCACCGAAGCGACCGCCGCAATGAAGGCGACGAACACGATGACGGTGGCGAGGTCGAAGCCGAAAGCGAAGTTCTTGTCCATCGTGGCTCCGCGAACGACGCGCGGCGGGCGCCGGGCGCCCGCCTCGACGTCACATGTCGAAGTTGATCATCTTGCGCATCACCAGCACGCCGCAGCCCATGGTCACGGCGCCGATCGCCAGCATGAACTGGCCCGGCTTGGTGGTGAACAGCAGCGCGACGTAGTCGTAGGCGAGGAAGGTGAGCGCGCCCATCACGAACAGCGGCAGCGAGCCGATGATCGCGGCCGAGGCCTTGGCTTCGCTCGACATCGCCTGGACCTTGTCCTTCATCTTCTTGCGCTGGCGCAGCACGTCGGACAGCTTGGCGAGCGTCTCGGCGAGGTTGCCGCCGGTGGTCTGCTGGGTGCCGAGCACGATGGTGAAGTAGCGGAACTCCGGGCTGGGGATGCGGTCGCTCATCCGCTGCAGCGCGTCGCCCATCTGCTGGCCGAGCTTGATCGCCTCGTTCACCATGCGAATCTCGGGCCCGACCGGGTCGGGCGATTCCATGCCGACGATGTTGAGGCACTCGCCGACCGTGAGGCCGGACCGGACGCCGCGGACGATGATGTCGATGGCATCTGGGAACGCGGCGACGAACTTCTTCAGGCGCCGCTTGATCAGGAAGTTGAGAATGAACTTCGGGATGCCGAGGAAGCCGATCGCCGCCACCGCCAGCAGCACGATCGGCGGGAGCTGGAAGATGAAACCGAGACCGACGCAGACGAGGCCGCTGAGCAGGGCGAAGCCGATGAACTGCTTCGGCCCGATCTTGAGGCCGGCATAGATCAGCTGCTCCCGGAGCCGCGAACCGCGCCGCTTCATGCGCGCCTGCTCGGCGTTCTTCAGCCGCTCCGCGATCTGCCGCTTCCGTTTCGCAGCACCCTGGGCGTCCTTGCGGTTGCCTCCCGGGAGCACGACGACCGGCATCGGCTCGCCGACCACCGAGCTGATGCGTCGCTTCAGCCGCGCCTGCGGCGCCGTCGCCACGGCGTAGATGCCGAAGCCGAGGAGCAGGACGATCAGGATCGAAAGTGCGGCGACGCCGTAGATCAGGACGCGCGGGTCGTTCGCCAGACTAGCCACTGCCGGCCTCCATGGCCTCGGCCAGTTCGCGCTCCTTGCCGAAGTAGCGCACGCGATCCCAGAAGCCGGGGCGGAGGCCGGTGAAGCGATGGCGGCCGGTGATGCGGCCCTGCGCGTCCTCGCCGGTGATCTCGTAGACGAAGAGATCCTGCAGGGTGACGACGTCGCCTTCCATGCCCATCACCTCGGAGACATGGGTGATCTTGCGCGAACCGTCGCGCAGGCGCGCCGCCTGGACGATCACCTGGATCGCGCCGGCGATGTGCTCGCGCACGGTCTTGGCCGGCAGGTTGTAGCCGCCCATCGCAATCATGTTCTCGAGACGCGACACGCATTCGCGCGGATTGTTGGCGTGGATCGTGCCCATCGAGCCGTCGTGGCCGGTGTTCATCGCCTGCAGGAGGTCGAACGCCTCCGGGCCGCGCACTTCGCCGACGATGATCCGCTCGGGACGCATACGCAGGCAGTTCCGCACCAGGTCGCGCATCGCGACCTGGCCGACGCCCTCGAGATTGGGCGGCCGGGTCTCGAGGCGCACCACGTGCGGCTGCTGGAGCTGCAGCTCGGCCGCGTCCTCGCAGGTGATGATGCGCTCGGTGCGGTCGATGTAGTTGGTGAGGCAGTTGAGGAGCGTGGTCTTGCCGGAGCCGGTGCCGCCGGAGACGATGGTGTTGATCCGGCAATGCCCGACGATCTCGAGGAGACGCGAGCCCGACGGCGAGATCGAGCCGAACTTCACCAGCTTGTCGAGCGTCAGGCGGTCGCGGCGGAATTTGCGGATGGTGAGCGACGGGCCGTCGATCGCCAGCGGCGGCGCGATCACGTTGACGCGGGAGCCGTCGGCGAGGCGCGCGTCGCAGATCGGGCTCGCTTCATCGACGCGCCGGCCGATCGCCGAGACGATGCGCTGGCAGATGTTCATCAGCTGCTGATTGTCGCGGAACCGGATGTCGGTCAGCTCGATCTTGCCGTTGGTCTCGATGTAGACCTTGTCGGCGCCGTTCACCATGATGTCGGCGATGTCGTCGCGGGC
>DATKNM010000618.1:0-18275 GCA_035541335.1 Binatia bacterium | reverse complement strand
CGACACCGGCGTCAGCATCTACGAGATCATGTCGGGCTTCATCCTGGCCTCGATCTTCGCGGTGCCGCTCGGCATCCTGATGGGCAGCTTCAAGATCGCCGAGGCCGCCTTGGAGCCGGTCACCAACTTCGTGCGCTACCTGCCGGTCTCGGCGCTGATCCCGCTGCTGATCCTCTGGATCGGCATCGGCATGGCGGAGAAGATCGCCGTCATCTTCATCGGCACCTTCTTCCAGCAGTTGATCATCATCGCCGACGTCTCGCGCGGCGTCTCGCATGACCTGCTCGACGTCTCCTACACGCTGGGGGCCAGCCGCCGCACAGTGGTGACGCGCGTCCTGGTACCCGCGACCCTCCCCGGCGTGCTCGACGCCCTCCGCGTGACCTTGGGCTGGGCCTGGACCTATCTGGTGGTGGCGGAGCTGGTGGCCGCCAACAAGGGGCTCGGCTATTTCATCCTGAATTCCATGCGCGGACTCTTCACCGACCGGATCTTCCTCGGCATCGCCGTGATCGGCCTCCTCGGCCTGCTGACCGACCAGCTGTTCAAGGCGGCGCGGAGCCGGTTGCTGCCCTGGACCGTCGACAACTGAGGGCAGGGCCGATCCATCCATGAGCAAGCTTGAGATCGAGGACGTGACGCTGCGCTTCACGCCCCGCAAGGGCAAGCCGGTGACGGCCCTCGACGGCATCTCGCTCGAGGTCGCCGACAACGAGTTCTCGGTTATCGTCGGCCCCTCCGGCTGCGGCAAGTCGAGCCTGCTGCGGCTGGTGGCCGGCCTCGCCCGGCCGACCGAGGGTGCGATCCGTCTCTCCGGCGCGCCGATCACCCGGCCCGGCAGCGACCGGGGCATGGTGTTCCAGTCCTACACGCTCTTTCCCTGGCTGACGGTGCAGAAGAACGTCGAGTTCGGCCCGAAGGTGCGGGGGCTCGATGCCGAGGCGCGCGCCGCGACGGCGCGGCGCTTCATCTCCGAGGTGGGCCTGGATGGTTTCGAGAGCTCCTATCCGAAGCAGCTCTCCGGCGGCATGATGCAGCGCGTAGCGCTGGCGCGGGCGCTCGCCAACGATCCCGAGATCCTGCTGATGGACGAGCCGTTCGGCGCGCTCGACAGCCAGACCCGCTCGCTGATGCAGGAACTGCTGCTCCGCATATGGGAGCACGCCAAGAAGACCGTGCTTTTCATCACCCACGACATCGACGAGGCCATCCTGCTCGGCGACCACGTCTATGTGATGACCGCGCGACCCGGAAGGATCAAGGAACGGATCGAGATCGGCATCCCGCGGCCGCGCACGGTCGAGATCACGACCACCGAGCCCTTCATCGCCCTGAAGCGCCGCATCATGGCGCTGATCCACGACGAGGCGGTGCGCGCCCTCGGCTGATTCCTATCGTCAGCTGACGTGGATCTGGGTGACAGGGTCGGCCACCAGCTGCTGGATGGTATGGACCGCGTTGGCCCCGCCCACGCCGCAGCCCTGGAAGGTGATCTCGGCGCCGTTGGTGAAGTGCACGTCCACCGCCTGGCCGGCGCCGTGATCGACCACGCTCTTCACATCGGCGACGAGGTCTGCGAGGTCGACCTTGCCGTCCTTGTTGACGTCGCCGACGCCGAATTCGAGGACGTCCTCCGCCTTCAGGAAATCCTTGACCGTGTCATGGCCGTCGCTGCCCTTCAGGACGAAATCGAACTGATCGGCGCCGGCGCCGCCGAACAATATGTCGTTGCCGTGCTGGCCGTAGAGCTCGTCCTTGCCGCCGCCGCCGCTGAGGACGTTGTTGCCGTTGTTGCCATAGATGATGTTGTCGAGATCGTTGCCGATGCCGTTGATGTTGGCGCTGCCGACGAGCATCAGGCCCTCGACATCGTGGAACAGATGCGTGATCGAGATGGTCGAGACCACCGTGTCGAAGCCTTCGCCCATCTGCTCGACGACGTTGTCGCCGACATTGTTGACGTAATAGGTGTCGTTGTCGCCGTGCCCCTCCATCTTGTCGGCGCCGGCGCCGCCGTCGAGCAGGTCGTTGAGGGAGCCGCCTTCCAGCCAGTCGTTGCCGCCGTTGCCGTAGATGTGGTCGCGGCCGCCGCCGCCCTGGATGTGGTCCTTGCCCGAGCCGCCGTGGATCTCGTTGTCCAATGCGTTGCCGACGAAGTTCAGTGCGGCCGCGGTCTTGAAGATGTAGTTCTCGACGTTGGCATAGCCTTGGAACAAGGCGACCGAACTGACAACGGCATCTGTGCCGTCCATGGGATCCTCGGCCACGAAGTCGTTGAGGTTGTCAACGATGTAGGTGTCGTCACCGCCGCGGCCTTGCAGGACGTCACCGCCCTTGCCGCCGTCGATGACGTTGTTGCCGCTGTTGCCTTCGATGTGGTTGTCGAGCGCGTTGCCGGTGGCGTGAAGGTTACCGGTACCCGTCAGGGTCAGATACTCGACATTGACCGATCCGGCCAGGCTGAAGCTGACCGAGCTCTTCACCCAATCGTTCCCGCCTCCGGCCTGGAAATTCAGGGTTTCCACGACCTTGTCTCCGACATTGTCGACGATGAAGGTGTCGCCGCCCTTGCCCCCGATCATAACGTCCGCGCCGGCGCCCCCGTCGAGGACATTGGCGCCGTCGTTGCCGACGATCACGTTCTTCAGGGCATTGCCGGTGCCGTCGATGCTGCCGGCTCCGGTCAGGATCAGGTTCTCGACGTTGGCTCCGAGCGCGAAGTTGACCGCGCTCTTGACCGTGTCGGTGCCCTCGTTGGCGTTCTCGAACACCTGGTCGTTCATGTCATCGACGATGTAGGTGTCGTTGCCCTTGCTGCCGTGCATCTTGTCGCCGTCGAGCCCGCCGTCGATCAGGTCGTTGCCGGCGTCGCCGAAGATGATGTTGGCGAGCTCGTTGCCGACCAGCGTCATATTGGCCTTGCCGCCCATGCCGTAGAGCCCCTCCACGTCGTGGGCGAGCTGGCCGATGGAGATCGTGGTCCAGATCGCATCGAAGTCGCCCTGGCCGGGGGTCTCGTTGACCACGTCCTTGGCGTTGTCGACATAATAGGTGTCGTTGCCGTCGCCGCCGGTCATCTGGTCGGCGCCGGTGCCGCCGGCCAGGATGTCGTCCTGCGCTCCGCCCACCAGCACGTCGTCGCCGGCGCCGCCGCTCATGATGTCGGAGCCGCCGCCGCCATGGATCACGTCGTTGCCGGAGCCGCCGCCGATGTAGTTGTCGTCCGCGCTGCCGGTGAAGTTGAGGGCGGTCTTGATGTTGAACAGATAGTCTTCGACATTGCCGACCGCCTGGGTGAGCGCGACGGTGCTGATGATGGTGTCGTGGCCGGTGCCGGCGCCGGAATTCTCGGAGACGGCGTCGTTAATGTTGTCGATGTAATAGGTGTCGTCGCCGTCGCCGCCGGTCATGGTGTCGGCGCCCTTGCCGCCGTCGATGATGTTCGACGCGGCGTCGCCGATGATGATGTTGTCGAGGGCGTTGCCGGTCGCGTGGCTGAAGTTCGCGGTCCCGCTGAGTACGAGGTTCTCGACGTTGGCGTAATTGGCGATGCTGTAGCTGACACTGGCGAACACCGTGTCGTTTCCGCCGCCGTTTGCGGCGTTCAACGTCTCGATCACCTTGTCGCCGGCATTGTCGACCGCGTAGAGATCGTCGCCTTTGCCGCCGATCATCGTATCCTTGCCGAGCAGCCCGTTGATCACGTCGTCGCCGGTCGTGCCCAGCAGCAGGTCGTTCTTGTTGGTCCCGGTGATGTTCGCCACGATGTCGCTCCTTCTGGTCCTGATGCAGGGGATCGCAGCCGTCCGCGACCTGCCCCAGCGATTGGCCGCACCACAACCCCTCGGGGTTCAGTGATGCCAGTCACAATTAATAATTGTAAACGCGGCGCACGGCCGCCATGTCCCCTCGATGCGCCGGACCGCCGATGGACAGAGGGATCCAGGATCTTTCCGGAAGCGCGGGGCTACTCCGCGTGCCGGGGACCCGGGATCCCCCACCGTCAGGCAGTGACGACGGCGGCAGAATGACGCGACAATGTTTCCGCCCGGCGTCGCGAAGCTGGAACCGTGTTTCAACTGTTTCAAACCGGGCAGGATCTGACCGGTTGTGTGGTGTCGCTGTGACTTCGCTCACAGAGGAACCGCCCGGACCTTCTCTCGGACCGGGCGGCGTCCCGTGCGGGGAATCAGCTCAAGGGTGTCGGTGTCAGGACGCGCCGCCGAGGGCGCCGACCAGGCGGCGGATCTCGGCAGGGACAAACGGCTTCTCGATCACCGGCCGGCCACTGTCGGCGAGGAAACGCCCGGTCGCCGGGCCGAGCGTATCGCCGGTGACGAACACAGTCCGGCGGGCGAGGTCGGGATGCGCCTCTTCCAGCCAGCGGAACAGGGTCGACCCGTCCTCCTCCGGCATCCGGAGGTCGCAGAGCACGGCGTGATAGCTGGTATCGGCGCCGGCCGACTGCAGCTTCGCCCGCGCCGCGCGGCCGCTGCCGGCGACGTCGCAGAGGAAGCCGTCGCGGGCGAGAATCTCGCTCAGCATGCCGGCGATCTCAGGTTCATCGTCGATGATGAGGACCCGGCGCAGCGGCCGGACATCGGCAGCGGCCGCCGGCGCAGCGGCATCTCCCTCGGGCTGCACCTCCTCTGCGAGGCCGAGCGGAAGGCGCACTTCGAGCGTAGCGCCGCCGCCGGTGCCGGGCGGCAGCAAGATAAGGCTGCCGCCATGGGTCTCCACAATGCCGCGTGAGACGGCGAGGCCGACGCCGGTCCCGACGCCCATGGGTTTCGTTGTGAAATAGGGTTCGAATATCCGGGCGCGGATCGCCTCGGGCACGCCGGTGCCGTTGTCGGATACCCGCAGCACAAGCTGGCCTGCCGTCGGGTCGGCGCGGATTGCGACGGCGATCTCGCGGCCGCCCGGCTTCTCCTCGAGCGCCTGCTGGGCGTTGATCAGCAGGTTGACGACCACCTGGTGCAGCTGGTCCGCATCGCCATGGGCCGGCGGCAGGTCGTCGGGCCAGTCGCGGCGCACGGTGACGCCGCCGCTCCGGAGGCCGTAGCCGAGGAGATCGATGGCGCTGTCGATCAACGACGGCAGCCGCACCTCCCGGCGCTCGGCCTTCCTCTGGCGCGCCATGGCGAGGAAGGTGCGGACGATGCGGGCGCAGCGCTCGGCAGCATTCTGGATCTTCACCGCGCGCTCGGCGGCGCCCTCCGCCGCGGCTTCCTCGCCCAGCGCCTCGATCTGCTCGCGCAGCATCAGGGCCTGGCCGATCACGATCGACAGCGGATTGTTGAGCTCGTGAGCGACGCCGGCGAGCAGCGAGCCGAGCGCGGCCAGCTTCTCGCGCTGGTGCAGGGTCTCGCGCTGCTTCTCGATCTCGGCTGTGGCGGCCCGCGCCTCGGTGAGGTCGCGCAGATAGGCGGTGAAGAGGCGGCGGTCCGGCAGCTTCACTTCGGTGATCGCGAGCTCGACCGGGAACAGCGTGCCGTCGCTGCGCATCGCCTCGATCTCGACCCGGCGCCCCAAGACAGTCGCCTGGCCGGTCGCGAGATAGCGCTTGAAGCCCTCCGCATGGCGCTGGCGCAGCTGGGGCGGGATGATGAGGTCGCTGATCGATCGGCCGATCGCCTCGGCCTCGGTGTAGCCGAAGGTCTTCTGCGCCCGGGCATTGAAGGCGATCACCTTCGACGACTCGTCGATCACCACGATGCAATCGAGCGCGGAGGCGACGATGGCGGCATTCATCGCCTCGCTCGCCTGCAGGGCGGCACGGCGATCCTCGAGCTCCCGCTCGCGCAGCTTCAGATCGGTGATGTCGCGGATGATCACGAAATAGCCGTCGATCCGTCCGTCCGGCGCGCGATGCGGCGAATAGGCTCGCTTCACGTAGTGCAGCGACTGATCGGCATGGGTGACCCAGCCGGAATGGGTCACGGCCTCGCCGGCCCGGGCACGCTCCGCATGCGGGCGGAGTTGCGCCCAGGTCTCCGGGCCGAGCACGTCGGCTGCCGGTCGCCCGATGATCTCGCCCATCGGCCGGGCGATGAAGCTCGCATAGTTCGGATTGGCGTAGCGATAGGCATGCGCGTTGTCGTAGAACACGACCGGCGTCGGGATCGCGTCGAGGATCGCGCGCAGCTGCGTGCTGTCGATGAGGCTTGCGGCCTCGACCGTTTCCGGCTGCGTCACGAGTTGGGCCGCGAGACGAAGATGTAGCCGCCGCCGCGCTCGGTCTTGATCACCTGCGGCTTGCTTGGATCCGTCTCGATCTTGCGCCGAAGGCGCGCGATCCGGATGTCGATGCTGCGGTCGAAAGGCTCCATCTCCTTGTGATGGGCGAGGTCGAGCAGGGTGTCGCGGCTGAGCACGCGGTTCGGATGACGCGCGAAGGCCTGCAGCAGGTCGAACTCCATGGCGGTCAGCTTCTCTTCGCTGCCGTCGGCGCGGATCAGGCGCCGGGCGTCGAGGTCGAGCACCACCGCGCCGAAGGCGACCCGATGGGCGTCTTCCTTGGTCTTCGCCTCATCGACCGCGGGGGCGATGCGCCGCAGCACGGCGGCGATCCGCGCGCGCAGCTCGCGGAGGTCGAACGGCTTCACGATGTAGTCGTCGCTGCCGATCTCCAGCCCGACCACCCGGTCGATCACGTCGCCCATCGCGGTCAGCATGATGATCGGGGTCGTGACCTTGGCGGCGCGCAGCCGGCGCGCCAGCGAGAACCCGTCTTCGCCCGGCATGTTGACGTCGAGCAGGATGAGATCGGCGTGCTCGGCGGCGAACAGGCGGTCGAAGGCAGCGGCGCTGTCGGCGGTGCGCACGCTGAAACCGTGTTGCGTCAGGTATTCCGCCACCATCTCGCGCACGCCGGCATCGTCGTCCACGACGATGATGCGGCGGCCGACGGAGCCCTCCGCCTGGTTCATCTCAATTTCCCCGGCCTCGCCGCATCCAGCTTACGCCGCCGGCCTGACCCTGAAAAGGAACAACAGGCGCCGCCACGACGCGCGGCACGTGCCTCGTTATCGCTCGATCCGCCCTCCTCATGTGTGCCACCAAACGCGGGAAGAAACCGTGGCAGATCGGCCCGGCTGTGACGCCGCACACAGGCTCCGGGCATGAGTTACCGCGCTTGGAACCAGCGGCCGGCCTCCAGGGCCTGCCGCGCATCGCTGGGATCGTGCTGGGTCGAGTGGGCCGCGATAGGAATTGATGACCGGCCGGCGCGGCGCGCCGGCTGTGACCCGGCTTCCGTCCGCCTCAGTAGGGGGCGAGGCTGCTCAGCAGCTGCTTGGTGTTTGGATTGTCGAACTTGCGCGCGATCACGATGTCGTACGGCGTCGCCGTCGCGCCGTAATAGGCGTGGTTGTAGTCGTCGTTCTTCAGGATGCCGGCGCCGTTGAAGGAAACGCCGGCGAAGGCGCCGCTGGTCTTGGCGAAGGTGTAGACATCCGACGAGAAATTCGTCGTCGTGTCGCTGCCGATGCCCTTGCCGTGCGGGCCCGCGGCCACCGACATGTCGCCGCCGAACTTCATCTGGTTGTCCAGGATGGCGTCGAGCGCCTTCTGGCTCATGATGGTGAAGACCGTCTCGGAGGACTGGCCGCCGATCTGCAGGCCGAGGCTGCCCTCGGCCAGGGTGTAGAACGCCGGCTGGCTCCAGCCCTTGGCGGCGTCGCGCACCAGCAGCAGGCCGCTGCCGCCCTGGCCGCCGATCACGAGGCCGGCCTTGAAGATGTCCGGGAAGATCATGATCGCCTTGGCCCGCTTCACATAGCCCGGCAGCTCGCCGAACTCGAGCGAGGTGATCAGCTTCTCGAAAGTGATCCGCGACTCATCGATCAGCTCCTGCTGGTCGGTCAGCGCAAAGGCCGGCAACGCCCGAACCATCGCCGCCGCGGCGGCCAGCGAAAGGATCACGGCCCGGCGGCCAATTCGACGATCACGCAAAGACATCGAACCTCTCCTGCGACTCATGCTGCGACTCGGGTGCCTCCGCTCAACCCAGACATAACCTCGCGGGTTGCGGGACGCAATTGCCTCACGCCAATTTCACCCGAGTCGACTCGGGGATTAGAAAACGCAGGGATTGCGGCGACATTGCGGCGGAGATGCCCCGCCGCCCGCGCCGGCTACGGCGCGGCGGCGCGGCCGGCGACCGCCATGTAGTTGACAGCGCAATCGCGGCCCAGCGAGAAGCTGTCGGCGATCGGGTCGTAGGTGACGCCGGTCAGCTCCTTCATGTCGAGACCATGATGCCGCAGCTGGCGCGCGAGCTCGGAGGGCCGCAGGAAGCGCCGCCAGTCATGGGTGCCGCGCGGCAGCCAGCGCAGGATGTATTCCGCGCCGACGATGGCGAAGGCGAACGACTTCACCGTGCGGTTGAGCGTGGCGAGGAACAGCAATCCGTCTGGCTTCAAGAGATTGCCGGCCGCCGTGAAGAAGCTGTCGAGGTCGGCGACGTGCTCGACGACCTCCATCGCGAGCACGGCGTCGAACCGGGCTGCCCCCGACGCCAGACGTGCCGAGAGGTCCTCTGCGCTGCAGGCAAGATAGGTCACTTTGACGCCGAGCTTCTCGGCATGGGCGCGGGCGATCTCGATGTTGCGCTCGGCGGCGTCGATGCCGGTTACCTCGGCGCCGAGCCGGGCCAGAGGCTCGGTCAGCAGGCCGCCGCCGCAGCCGATGTCGAGGATCGAGAGGCCGCGCAGCGGCATGGCTTCGTTGGGGTCGCGCCCGAGCCGCTTCGCCAGCCGGTCGCGGATGAAGCCGACCCGAACCGGATTCAGCCGATGCAGCGGCCGGAACTTGCCGCGCGGGTCCCACCAGGCCTCTGCCATCGCCTCGAACTTGGCGATTTCCGAACGGTCCACCGAGCCCGTTCCGGCGGCACCGGAAGCCCCCCAGGAACGACCCGAGCGAGGCCCCTGGGACAACGCCTGCGACAAGGTGCGAAACGGCTCCATCAATATCCGCCAAATAATTGAAGAATCAGCTGCAAAACGCGGGACCGCGCGCCTGTCTCGCTTGCCTATGGGGCATCGAATGAGTATGGATACGCACCGCTGGCAAAACAATCCATTTCCCCCAGGGATCTCCCTTAGGATTTGCGGGCAGGATTCCGGTCGTGGCGGCCGCTGGATAGGCTGCCGACGGGTGGACTGTCCGCGGCGGGAATTGGCGTGACGCCGCGCGTTGTTTCGTTAAGGATTCTCTCTATGGCGCAATCGGGGGTTCATTCGACGGCCGGGACCGAGCGGAAGACCGAGGGAAGGAAGACCCGGATCGTGATGAAGTTCGGCGGCACCTCCGTCGCCGATATTGAACGCATCAACAATGTCGCAAGTCGGGTGAAACGCGAGGTCGATGCGGGGCACGAGGTCGCGGTCGTGGTCTCGGCCATGTCCGGCCACACCAACCAGCTGGTCGCCTGGTGCAGCGCGCTCTCGCCCATGCACGACGCACGGGAATACGACACCGTGGTCGCCGCCGGCGAACAGGTCACCTCGGGTCTCACGGCGATCGCGTTGCAGAACCTCGGCGTCAATGCGCGCTCATGGCTCGGTTGGCAGGTCCCGCTCCACACCAATGACGCCCACGGCAAGGCGCGGATCCTGGAGATCGACACGGCCGAGCTGGAGAAGCGCTTCGCCTTGGGGCAGGTCCCGGTGGTGGCGGGCTTCCAGGGCGTCGGCCCCGACAACCGGGTGACGACCTTGGGCCGCGGCGGCTCGGACACCTCGGCGGTGGCGCTCGCCGCCGCCTTGAAGGCGGATCGCTGCGACATCTTCACCGACGTGGACGGGGTCTACACCACCGACCCCCGGATCGTCGCCAAGGCGCGGAAGCTCGACAAGGTCACCTATGAGGAGATGCTGGAGATGGCGTCCCTCGGCGCCAAGGTGCTGCAGATCCGCTCGGTGGAAATGGCAATGAAGCACGGCGTCCGGGTGCAGGTCCTCTCCAGCTTCGAGGACAAGCCCGGCACGCTGGTCGTGAACGAGGACGAGATCATGGAACAGGAACTGGTCAGCGGCATCGCCTACAGTCGCGACGAGGCGAAGATCACGCTGATGCGGGTGCCGGACAAGCCGGGCGTCGCGGCCTCGATCTTCGGCCCCTTGGCCGAGGCGAACATCAACGTCGACATGATCGTGCAGAACGTCTCCGAGGACGGCAAGAACACCGACATGACCTTCACGGTCTCGAAGGGCGACTACGAGCGCGCGAAGCAGGTGCTGGCCGGCAAGCGGAACGCGCTCAACTACCACGACCTCATCTCGGACTCGAACGTGGTCAAGGTCTCGGTGATCGGCGTCGGCATGCGCAGCCATGCCGGCATCGCCCAGCGCATGTTCAAGGCGCTCTCGGAGAAGGGCATCAACATCCAGGTGATCTCGACCTCCGAGATCAAGATCAGCGTTCTCATCGCCGAGGAATACACCGAGCTCGCGGTCCGCGCGCTCCACACCGCCTACGGCCTGGACGCGGAATAGGAGCGGGGCCGATCGCCGTCTCATGAACCGCAGCGAGGCAGAGAAGCATCTCGATCAGCTCTGGGAACGGGGCCGGGAATTCCTCGGCACCCGCTACGCCATCATGGGCGGCGCGATGACCTGGGTCTCGGAGCGGCATCTCGTCTCGGCGATCTCCAACGGCGGCGGCTTCGGCGTGATCGCCTGCGGCTCGATGACGCCGGACCTGCTCCGGAAGGAGATCGAGGGCACCCGCGCCCTCACCGCGAAGCCGTTCGGCGTCAATCTCATCACCATGCACCCCGAGCTCATGGGGCTCATAGACGCCTGCCTCGCGACCAAGGTCGGCCATGTCGTCCTGGCGGGCGGGTTGCCGCCCGGCGGCGCGATCCAGCGCCTGAAGGACGGCGGGGCCAAGGTCATGTGCTTCGCGCCGGCCGTGGCGCTGGCGAAGAAGCTGGTCCGCTCCGGCGCCGACGCCATCATCATCGAGGGCATGGAGGCGGGCGGCCATATCGGCCCGGTCTCGACCAGCGTGCTCGCGCAGGAGATCCTCCCGGCGATCCGCGACGTGCCGGTCTTCGTCGCCGGCGGCATCGGCCGCGGCCAGGCGATGCTCGGCTACCTCGAGATGGGCGCCTCGGGCGTGCAGCTCGGCACCCGCTTCGTCTGCGCGACGGAATCGATCGCCCATCCGAAGTTCAAGCAGGCCTTCATCCGCGCCGCCGCGCGCGACGCCATGCCCTCGGTGCAGCTGGATCCGCGCTTCCCGGTCATCCCGGTGCGCGCGCTGGTCAATGACGGCGTCAAGAAGTTCATGGAGATGCAGCGCCAGGTGATCGACCGCTTCGACAAGGGCGAGCTCGACATGAAGGCGGCGCAGCTCGAGATCGAGCACTTCTGGGCCGGCGCGCTCCGCCGCGCGGTGATCGACGGCGACGTCGATACCGGCTCGGTCATGGCGGGCCAGAGCGTCGGCATGGTCTCGAAGGAGCAGCCGACCGCGGAGATCATCCAGGAGATGATCGCGGAGGCGCTGGCCGCGCTCACCGATCGCCACGCCGCCGTCGCGAGACGGGCGGAGCGGTAGATGAGCACGAGCGGCAGCCCGACCGGCGCGCGACTGCTGCTCAAACGACTGCGCAACATCATGGCGCAGCCGGGGACGCCGCAATCGCGCCTCAACCAGATCGTCCGCATCATCGCCGCAGACATGGTGGCGGAGGTCTGCTCGACCTACGTCATGCGTGCCGGCCAGGTGCTGGAGCTGTTCGCCACCGAAGGCCTGAAGCAGGAGGCGGTGCATAACACCCGCCTCCGGGTCGGCGAGGGCCTGGTCGGCGACATCGCGAGCCACGCGCGCCCGCTGGTCCTGGCCGACGCGCAGCACCATCCGCAATTCGCCTACCGGCCGGAAACCGGCGAAGAGATCTACCAGTCCTGGATGGGCGTGCCGGTCCTCCGCTCGGGCCGCGTGCTCGGCGTCCTCGTGGTGCAGAACCGCACCCGCCGCCACTACACCGAGGAAGAGGTCGAGACGCTGGAGACCGTCGCCATGGTGGTGGCGGAGCTGATCGCCGGCGGCGAGATGGTGAGCTTGGCCGAGCTGGCGCCGGAGGAGGGCATCGCCGTCGTCGCGATCCGCCTCGACGGCACGACCCTTGCCCCCGGCATCGCCAAGGGCGTCGCCGTGCTGCACCAGCCGGATATCACCATCGCCCAGCTGGTGGCGGAAGATCCGCTGAAGGAGATCGAGCGCCTCGACGACGCCATGGGCGCCATGAAGCTGGCGCTGGACGAGATGCTGGCAACCTCCGACGTCGCCGCCGGCGGCGAGCACCGCGAGGTGCTGGAGACCTATCGAATGTTCGCCGAGGATCGCGGCTGGGCCAACCGCATCGTCGAGGCGATCGAGACCGGCCTCACCGCGGAAGCCGCGGTGCAGAAGGTGCAGAACGACACCCGCGCGCGGATGCGCGAGATCACCGATCCCTACCTGCGCGAGCGCCTGGCCGATCTCGACGATCTCGCCAACCGGCTGCAGCGCCACCTGCTCGGCCAGGCGGAGACCCAGCTGCCGCGCGAGCTCCCGGACGAGACCATTCTCGTCGCCCGCAACATGGGCCCGGCGGAGCTGCTGGACTACGACCGCAAGAAGCTCCGCGGCGTGGTGCTGGAGGAGGGCACCGCCACCGCCCATGTCTCGATCGTCGCCCGCGCCCTCGACGTGCCGGTGCTGGGCCGCTGCAACGACCTGATGGCGAAGGTCCTGCCCGGCGATCCGCTGATCATCGACGGCGACAACGGCCAGCTCTTCGTCCGCCCCAGCGAGGACATCCAGCAGACCTTCGCCGAGAGCATGCGCCTGCGGAGCGAGCGCCAGCAGGCCTTCGCCGCGACCCGCGATCTCCCGGCGGTGACGCTGGACGGCGTCGATGTCTCGCTGCTGATCAATGCCGGCCTCCTGATCGACGTGCCGCAGATCGAGGCGACCGGTGCCGCCGGCATCGGGCTCTATCGGACCGAGATCACCTTCATGGTCGCGCAGAGCTTCCCCGACGTGGCGCGGCAGCGCGACGTCTACAAGCGGGCGATGGACGCGGCGAACAACAAGCCGGTCGTGTTCCGCACCCTCGATATCGGCAGCGACAAGGTGCTCTCCTACTGGCAGCGCGATCCGGAGGAAAATCCGGCCATGGGCTGGCGCGCGATCCGGATCTCGCTCGACCGCCCGGCGCTGCTCCGCCAGCAGCTGCGCGCGCTGATCCTGGCGGCCGAGGGACGGCCGGTCTCGATCATGTTTCCGATGGTGGCCGAGGCCTGGGAGTTCGAGGAGGCGCGGTCGCTCTTGAAGCTCGAGCTCGACCGCGCCGTGCAGGCGGGACATCCGGCGCCGCGGCAGATCCGGATCGGCGCCATGATCGAGGTGCCCTCGCTCTATTTCCAGCTCGATACGCTGCTCGAGCGGCTGGACTTCGTCTCGGTGGGCAGCAACGACCTGAAGCAATTCCTCTATGCGGCCGACCGCGGCAATCCGCGGCTCGCCGACCGCTACGACACGCTGGCGCCGGCGATGATGAAGGTCCTCGGCGCGATCGCCGCGACCTGCAACGCCCGCGGCAAGCCGCTCAGCGTCTGCGGCGAGATGGCGGGCGACCCGATCGCCGTCATGGCGCTGCTCTGCCTCGGCTTCCGCCAGCTTTCCATGGCGCCGACCGCCATCGGCCCGGTCCGCGCCATGATCCGCAGCCTCGATCTCGGCCGGCTCATGTCCTACTGGGGCGAGCTGCAGGTACGGCCGGTCTCCGACCTCCGCAGCCGGCTGCTGGTCTTTGCCCGGGACCACGGCGTGGTGCTGTAAGGAGCATTGCAGGCGACCGCCGCGCGTCGAATGCCGGTCGAATTTGTGCGGTCTAATCGGTTGATTTGTCGAAATTGCTTGGTATTCACCAATTGCACCGATACTTGCCCAAAGTTATAACGGGCCGAACCCCGTAGCGATCTTGCCGTCAGGGACAATGGTGGCGCAGCGACGAGCCAATCTATTCAACAACGATCTGTCGGAGCCGGATGACGGTCGTTTCGGCGGCGTCGGCGCCCTGCTGCGGCGGCGGCGCGAGGAGCTCCAGCAGGACATCGAAGAGGTGTCGCGCCAGCTTCGCATCCGCTCGGCCTATATCCTGGCGATCGAAGAGGGCCGGTTCCAGGAGCTGCCCGGCACGGCCTATGCCGTCGGCTTCGTCCGTGCCTATGCGGATTATCTCGGCCTCGACGGCGAGCACGTCGTCGCCGACTACCGCGACGAGCTGGCCCGGCGCAGCCGCCAGAACGACTTGGTGTGGCCGTCGGAGGGGACGGAATCCCGCTTCCCCGGCGGCGCGATCCTGGTGGTCTGCGTGCTGCTCGGCCTCTTCATCTACGGTGGCTGGTACTATGCGACCCAGTCCGGCGGCACCGGCATCAAGCTGATCGACCAGGTCCCGGAATACATCAAGAAGGCGACCGGCGTCGGCCAGACCGCCGAGAGTGCCCCGCCCGAGAGCCAGGCCCCGACAAACCAGACGGCGACCGAACCGGCGCGCACCGAGGCGCAGGCCGCAACGACGCCGGAGCCGGCTCCCGCCGGCAGCGCCCAGCCTTCGCCGGCAACCCCGCCCGCCGCCGCGAATCCGCCGGCTGCATCCGCACCGGCCGCCGCCCCATCGGCGCCCGCCGTCGCCCTCAATTCCGGCGGCACCGCGACCCCGGCGCCCGAACCAGCCCCGGCCGTGGTCGCGACGCCGACCGGCAACGCGCCCGCCACGGTCCCAAGCGCCACGGGGTCGAGCACGCAGGCAGGCCAGACTCCGCCCGCGTCGATCCCGACCCCCGCCACGCCGCAGCCGCCGGCCGCCGGCGACGCGACGGCCTCGAGCGGCCAGGCGCAGGCGACCCAGGAGGCTTCCGCCAGCACCCAGGCGGCGCCGGTGCCGCCCGCCGCCAAGGTGGTGATCCGCGCCAACCGCGATGCCTGGATCGAGATCCGGGACGACAAGGACGCGGTGGTGTTGCAGAGGGTGCTGCGCCAGGGCGAGACCTATAACGTCCCCGACCAGAAGGGCCTGGTCATGACCACCGGCAATGCCGGCGGCATCGTGATCGAGCTGGAGGGCAAGCCGCTGCAGAGCCTCGGCTCGCTCGGCGTCGTCAAGCGCGGCATCAAGCTCGATCCGGCGGCGCTGGCGGACGGCTCCGCGTTCAATACCGACGACAATCAGTAACCCACTGATCGGGCGGTACAATTTTGAGCCGATTGCGTTTCGTTGCAACGCTCCGGGGCTTGATCTTTTAACCCTTACAGCGCATGTTCTAGCAGATTTGCGGCATCGCAGCGGCGCTTGGCCTGCGAACGGCCCGATTTCCAGCAGCAGCGAGTTTTTAGGATCATGAGCGTTCGTCCCTATCGCGACATCCAGCGGCGGAAATCCCGGCAGATCCGGGTCGGCTCGGTCCTGGTCGGCGGCGATGCGCCGATCACGGTCCAGACCATGACCAACACCCTGACGAAGGACGTCCAGGCGACCGTCGAGCAGGTGAAGGCCGCCGAAGCGGCCGGCGCCGACATTGTCCGGGTTTCCTGCCCCGACGAGGATTCGACCAGGGCGCTGAAGGACATCGTCCGCCAGGTGACGGTGCCGATCGTCGCCGACATCCACTTCCACTATAAGCGCGGCATCGAGGCCGCCGAGGCGGGCGCTGCCTGCCTCCGCATCAATCCCGGCAACATCGGCAGCGCCGAGCGCGTGCGCGAGGTGGTGAAGGCCGCGAAGGACCACGGCTGCTCGATGCGGATCGGCGTCAACGCCGGCTCCCTTGAGCGGGAATTGCTGGAGCGCTACGGCGAGCCCTGCCCGGAGGCGATGGTCGAATCCGCGCTCACCCACGCGAAGATCCTCGAGGACCACGACTTCTTCGAGTTCAAGATCAGCGTCAAGGCCTCCGATCCGTTCCTGGCGGTCGCCGCCTATCAGGGCTTGGCCGATGCCTGCGACTATCCCCTCCACCTCGGCATCACCGAGGCGGGCGGCCTCCGGACCGGCACGGTGAAGTCGTCGATCGGCCTTGGTTCGCTGCTCTGGGCCGGGATCGGCGACACGATCCGGGTCTCGCTCTCGGCGGATCCGGTCGAGGAGGTGAAGGTCGGCTTCGACATCCTGAAGTCGCTCAACCTCCGCCACCGCGGCGTCAACCTGATCTCCTGCCCGTCCTGCGCGCGGCAGAACTTCGACGTCATCAAGACCGTCGAGGCGCTGGAGAAGCGCATCTCCCACATCACCACGCCGATGTCGGTCAGCATCATCGGCTGCGTGGTCAACGGCCCCGGCGAGGCGCGCGAGACCGATATCGGCTTCACCGGCGGCGGCAACAACACGCACATGGTCTACATCGCCGGCGAGCAGCACCATCGCTTGAAGAACGAGGACATCGTCGAGCACATGGCGCAGTTGATCGAACAGAAGGCGGCGGAGATCGAAGCGGCCAAGGCCGCCGAAAAAGCCAAGCAGTCCGCCGCCGCCGAATAGCCACCCCAGTTTTCGAGCCCTTCGATGTCCGAGCTTCAGCCGGTCCGCGGCACGCATGACCTTTTGCCCGACGAGATGCGGCGCCATCGCCGCGTCAGCGACACCGCGCGCCGCGCCGCCGAGTGCTTCGGCTACCAGGAGGTGGCGACGCCGATCTTCGAGTTCTCCGTGGTGTTCAAGCGCACCCTCGGCGACACCTCGGACATCGTCACCAAGGAGATGTACACCTTCACCGATCGCGGCGGCGAGACGATCACGCTGCGGCCGGAGGGGACGGCCGGCGTCGCCCGGGCGCTGATCTCCGGCGGCCTCGCCCAGCACCTGCCGCTCAAGTACTTCTATTCCGGCCCCATGTTCCGCTACGAGCGCCCGCAGAAGGGCCGCATGCGGCAGTTCCACCAGACCGGCATCGAGCTCCTCGGCATCAAGGAGCCGGGCGGCGACGTCGAGGTGATTGCGACCGGCGCCGAGTTCCTGCGCCGGATCGGCGCCTGGGATCGCTCGCAGCTCGAGATCAACACCCTCGGCGACAGCGAGAGCCGGCAGAGCTACCGCAAGGTGCTGGTGGACTATCTCTCCGGCCACCGCGAGAAGCTCTCGCCCGACAGCCTCGACCGGCTGGAGCGGAATCCTCTGCGTATCCTGGACTCCAAGGACAGGGGCGACCAGCAGATCGTCGCCGATGCGCCGGTTTATACCGACTATCTCAATACCGCGAGCAAGGATTTCTTCCAGCGGGTGAAGGACGGGCTCGACACGCTTGGCATCGGCTACGTGGTCAATCCGCGGCTGGTCCGCGGGCTCGACTATTACTGCCACACCTGCTTCGAGGTCACCTGCGCGGAACTGGGTGCGCAGAAGACCATCCTCGCCGGCGGCCGCTATGACGGCCTCGTCGGCATGATGGGCGGGTCGGAGACTCCCGGCGTCGGCTGGGCCAGCGGCATCGAACGCTGCGCCATGCTGCTCCAGGAGACGCCGGCGGCGCGGGCGCCGATCGCGCTGGTGCCGCTCGGCGAGCGCGCCGAGCAGGTGGTGCTGAAGCTGGCGGGCGAGCTGCGGCGGCAGGATTTCGCCGTCGATCTCGGCTTCTCCGGCAGCATGAAATCGCGCATGAAGCGCGCCGACAAGATCGGCGCCAAGGTGGCGGTGATCCTCGGCGACGACGAGCTCGACAAGAAGGCAGCGACGCTGAAGGACCTCACGACCGGCGCGCAGCAGCCGGTCGGGCTCGACCGCCTGGCCGAGGCATTGCTGCCTTACAAATGAGCCCTAAGGGTAAGCTGTTGGGGTAGGGTCGAAGACATTCCTGGTGGTGGGCGCCGATCACAAGGGTGCGCCGGAGCTGCTGCGCGAGCGGCTGCAGGGCACCGAGGCGGATCAGCTGCGCCTGATGATGCGCTGCCGGGAAGCCGGCCTCGAACAGGCGGCGGTGCTCGCCACCTGCGACCGCTGCGAGGTCTGGACCGCGGTGGAGGATCCGGGCGCCACGGCGTCCAAGCTCACCGAATTGATCGCGGAGGCGGCCGCCCTGCCGGTGCTGCAGGTCGGCCCGCAGCTCCACCACTTGAGCGGCGCCGCGGCTTTGCGTTACGCCTTCGCCGTGGCGGCCTCGCTGGAATCCCAGATCGTCGGCGAGCCGCAGGTGCTGGCCCAGGTGAAGGATGCGCACCGCCTCGCTTCCCGCGCCGGCATGCTGGGCGCCGAGCTCGACGCCGTCTTCCGCGCCGCA
>DATKNM010000617.1:0-3969 GCA_035541335.1 Binatia bacterium | reverse complement strand
TGTCGAGACGTCTTCCTGCCCTGCGCAGGCCGCGATCGGCTCGCGGTCCGTCTCATCCCATACAACGTGCGACGGGACCGGACCCGTTCCTCACTTCGTTGTGAGCGGAATGGCAAGAGAAGATGGCAAAAAGGTGGCGATTCGACCGGGGAAGCACGCATTTCTAGGCCCTGGCCGTTGCATTGACATTCGAGGCTCGGCATGGATACTCACCACCGATCGTGGCGATTTGAACCGGCTTGCGGCCACGTTAAACATGCAGCTAAAAGGGTCAGGGACACGCATTTTTTGCACCTCGACCTTCCGGGTCGAGGTGTTTTTGTGTCCGAAGGGGTTCACATGACAAGCAAACGGGAAACCAAACCGCATTGGCGGAGCGCGACGCGTCTGGTTCATGCCGGCCAGAGCCGCTCGCAGTTCAAGGAAACCGCCGAGGCGGTCTATCTCACCTCCGGCTACATCTATGAGAGCGCCGAGGAGGCGGAAGCCGCTTTCGACAATTCCAAGCCGCGCTTCGTCTATTCCCGTTTCGGCAATCCGACCGTCGCCATGTTCGAGGAGCGCATGGCCGATCTCGAAGGCGCCGAAGCCGCGCGCGCGACCGCAAGTGGCATGGCGGCCGTCTTTGCGGCGCTCGCCTGCCAGCTGAAATCCGGCGACCGTATCGTCTCCTCCGACGCGCTCTTCGGTTCCTGCCAGTACATCCAGGCCGAGATTTTCCCGAAGTGGGGCGTCGAGGTCGAGTTCGTCGATGGCCGTGACAACGCCGCCTGGGCGAAGGCTTTGAGCAAGCCGACGCGCACCGTCTTCCTCGAGACCCCCAGCAATCCGAGCCTGCGCCTGGTCGATCTCGAGACTGTGAGCGGTCTCGCGCACAAGGCCGGCGCCACCGTCGTGGTCGACAACGTATTCGCGACGCCGCTGCTGCAGCAGCCGCTGAAGCTCGGCGCCGACGTCGTGGTCTATTCCGCGACCAAGCATATCGACGGCCAGGGCCGTTCGCTGGGCGGCGTGGTGCTGGGCTCGCAGAAGTTCATCACCGAGACCCTGCAGCCCTTCCTGCGCCACACCGGCCCGTCCTTGAGCCCGATGAACGCCTGGATCCTGCTGAAAGGGCTGGAGACGCTGGAGCTTCGGGTCGCGCATCAGTCGAAGAGCGCCGAGACGATCGCGCGACGGCTCGCCGGCAATCCCAAGCTCTCCCAGGTGCTCTACCCGACCCTCGACGGCTTCCCGCAGGCGGAGCTCGCGCGACGCCAGATGCAGGGCGGCGGCACCATGGTCGGCTTCAGCCTGAAGGGCGGCAAGGCGGCGGCCTTCAAGTTTCTGAATGCGCTCGAGCTGGTGCTGATTTCCAACAATCTCGGGGATTCGAAGTCGCTGGCGACCCATCCCGCCACCACGACCCATCAGCGCCTGACGGCACCGCAGCGCCAGCAGCAGGGGATCGACGACGGCCTCATTCGCGTCTCGGTCGGCCTCGAGGATCCGGAGGACTTGATCGCCGACATCGAGCAGGCGCTCGGCGCGGCCTAGAGCCGCGCCCGCTTCCCCGGAAAGCCCCGCTCTTGTGGCGGGGCTTTTGGCGCGGCAATATTGCGGCGCACAATAGGGCGCTTCGGCAATAGCGCCGCACGACAAGCGAGGAAGCGTCGATGACGGCTGAGAAGCGGGATCAACCCTGGCTGTTCCGGACCTATTCCGGGCACAGCTCCGCGGAAGCGTCGAACGCGCTTTACCGCACCAATCTCGCACGCGGCCAGACCGGGCTCTCCGTCGCCTTCGATCTGCCGACCCAGACCGGCTACGACGCCGACCACCCGCTGGCCAAGGGCGAGGTCGGCAAGGTCGGCGTGCCGATCGCGCATCTCGGCGACATGCAGACGCTGTTCGACGGCCTGCCGTTGGGCGAGATGAACACGTCCATGACCATCAACGCGACGGCGCCCTGGCTGCTGGCGCTCTATATCGCGGCGGCGGAGAAGCAGGGCGTCGCTCGCGACCGGCTGCAGGGTACGGTGCAGAACGACGTCATCAAGGAGTATCTCTCCCGCGGCACCTACATCTTCCCGCCGAAGCCGTCGCTGCGCCTCATCTCCGACGTGATCAGCTTCGCCTATCGCGAAGTGCCGAAGTGGAATCCCACCAACGTCTGCTCTTATCACCTGCAGGAGGCGGGGGCGACGCCGGTGCAGGAGCTCGCTTATGCGCTGGCGACGGCGATCTGCGTGCTCGACGGCGTGCGGGATTCCGGGCAGGTGCCGGCGGCGGAGTTCCCGCAGGTGGTCGGCCGCATCAGCTTCTTCGTCAATGCCGGCCTGAAGTTCATCACCGAGATGTGCAAGATGCGGGCCTTTGCCGAGCTCTGGGACGAGATCGCCCGCGAGCGTTACGGCGTTGAGGACGCCAAGTTGCGCCGCTTCCGCTACGGCGTGCAAGTGAACAGCCTCGGCTTGACCGAGCAGCAGCCGGAGAACAACGTCTATCGCATTCTGCTTGAAATGCTCGCGGTCACCTTGAGCAAGAGCGCCCGCGCCCGCGCGGTGCAGCTTCCGGCCTGGAACGAGGCCTTGGGCCTGCCGCGGCCATGGGACCAGCAATGGTCGCTCCGGCTGCAGCAGATCGTCGCCTTCGAGACGGATCTCCTCGATTACGAGGACATCTTCGACGGCTCCAAAGTCGTCGCCGAGGCGGTCGACGCGCTGAAGCGCGATGCGCGCGGGGAGCTGGCGCGGATCGAGGGCCTGGGCGGCGCGGTGGCGGCGATCGAGAGCAGCTACATGAAGCAGCGGCTGGTGGAATCCAACGCGCGCCGCCTCGCCGCGATCGAATCCGGCAAGCAGGTCGTGGTCGGCGTCAACAAGTTCACCGAGAGCGCGCCCTCGCCGCTGACCGCCGGTAGCGACGGCGGGTTCATGAAGGTCGATGAGGCGGCTGAAACCCGGCAGGTCGAGCGGCTCAAGGCCTGGCGCGCGGCCCGCGACGCCGGCGCCGTCGCCGCGGCGCTGCAGCGGCTGGAGGCCGATGCCCGCTCCAGCGCCAACATCATGGAAGCCTCGATCGCCTGCGCCCATGCCGGCGTCACCACCGGCGAATGGGGCGAATGCCTGCGCCGCGTGTTCGGCGAATACCGCGCGCCGACCGGCGTCGCCCGCGCCGCGATCGACACTTCACGCATGGAGATCGGGCAGCTCCGCAGCCGCGTGGACGCGGTCTCGAAGCGGCTCGGCAGGCGCATCAAGATCCTGGTCGGCAAGCCCGGCCTCGACGGCCATTCCAACGGCGCGGAGCAGATCGCCGTGCGCGCCCGCGATGCCGGAATGGAGGTGGTCTATGAGGGCATCCGTTTGACGCCCGCCGAGATCGTCAACGCGGCGCTGGAGGAGGGCGTGCACGTGATCGGGCTCTCGATCCTCTCGGGCTCGCATGTGGTGCTGGTCGATGACGTGATGGAGCGCCTGAAGAAGCTCGGGCTCGGCGATGTCCCGGTCGTGGTCGGCGGCATCATCCCGCCGGAGGACGAGAAGCGCCTGCTCGCCGCCGGCGTCGCCAGGGTCTATACGCCGAAGCATTACGACCTCAACGCGATCATGGACGAGATCGTCGATCTCGTCGAAGCGCGGCGGCCGAAAGCGGCGTGATGCCGACCTCAAGCTACAAGCAGGCGCCGACGCCGCGGCATCGCGGCTTCGGCCAGCCGTTCCAGGCCGAGCTCGCCGAGCTTTTCGCCTGGCGCCGCGACGTGCGGCACTTCCGCACCGATCCCGTGCCTCAGGCGGTGATCGATCGGCTGCTCGATCTCGCCTGCCTGGCGCCATCGGTCGGCAATGCGCAGCCTTGGCGCTTCGTGGATGTGGCGTCGCCGGAGCGACGTGCCGCGATCATCGCGAACTATGAGGCGGCGAACGCCGAGGCGCTCGGCGGATATCGGGGCGAGCGGGCGGCGCTCTATGCATCGCTGAAACTTTC
>DATKNM010000616.1:0-7208 GCA_035541335.1 Binatia bacterium | reverse complement strand
TCCTGCAGCAGCATGATCGCGAACAGCGCGACGATGAAGTACCAGATATGGAACTGCTGCTTCTTGTCCAAGGTCGGCGGCGCCTTTCCTGCGCGGTAACTCACCTCACCATAGCGGGCGGACGGCGCACTCGCCCTTGATCTGCGTCAATCTCCACGCACCAGAGGGACTACAGCCAGAGGGACTACAGGTTGTGCCGCTTGCGCCAATCGACCGGGTAGAGCGCGTAGCAGACCGTCGCCCTGTCGCCCATGTAGACGATCGGCGTCTTCTCCGGGATCCAGATCACGTCGCCCTTGGTCGCTTCGATCGTGCCCTCGGGCGTGCCCAAACGGAACGTGCCGTCGATGACCACGATCATCTCGTCATAGAGCACGGTCCATTCGATCCGGCAGCCGTCGAAGGTGGCGATGCCGGCACCCATGGTGTGGGAGATGTCCGACCCGACCAGGCGGCTGATCGTGCCCTTGCCCGGGCCGTCGCCGCCGAAATTCTCGAACTTCATCTCGGCGTGTTTGAAATGCAGCGTCTTTCCCATGCTTCCTCGCTCCCCGCTCACAATCCCCATTACAATCCCGGCGCCTCGTCGATGCCCGCCGGATCGGGCGTCGGCGCAGGACGGCGCATCGTGGCCAGCTCGGCCCACAGGATCCCGAGGATCACCATGCCGCCGCCGACCATCTGTTGCGGGTTGGGCGCCGTGCCGCCGAGCGCCAGGATCAGGATCGCCACGATCGGCGTCAAGTTGAGATAGAGGCTGGCGGTCACGACGCCGCTGCGCTTCACACCAAAGTTCCAGAGCAGTACGCCGAACGCAACCAGCGCCAGCACCAGCCAGAAGAGCAGCAGCCAGTCGGTCGCCGTGGCGGGCATCGACGGCGGGAAGACGGCGCCGCCGAATCCGGCTGCGGCCAGGTAGGCGATGGTGAGCGCGACGCCGCCGACCGTCATGGTGACACTGGAGATCCGGAGCTGCGACCAACCTTCGAGCCAGCGCTGTGCCGCGGTCGAATACCAGGACCAGCAGGCAAAGGCGGCGAGGATCAGGATCTCGCCGCCCCGCAAATCGAACGGGCTGCCGGCCCGGGCGAAGTCCACCGTCGCCAGCACGCAGCCGCACATGGCGAGGACGAGGCCTGGGATCATGCGGCGGTCGAGGCGCCGTCCGAAGATCACGCGGTCTGTCACCGTGGCGACCGCCGGGCTGGCAGCGCTGAGGATCGAGGCGGTCACCGCATTGGCATGAGCGACACCGAGCGTGTAGAGCCCGGCATATCCGCCGATCCCGATCGCACCGAGCAAGGCGATCCGCGCCGGCGAGGCTTTCGTCGGCCGCGCCGGTGCGGCATTCCCCTGCCCCATCAACCACAACACCGGCAGCAGCGCCGGGCCGCCGCCGAGATAGCGCAGGGCCGCCAGGAACAGGGGATCCCAGGTCTTCAGCAGATGCGTGATGGTCGGCACCATGGTGCCCCAGAGCATCGCCAGCAGGACGAGGCCCGCGGTGCCGACCAGTCGGGATTGGTGTCCGCCCGGATTCATTTCGCGATCGGCGCTGCGACCGCCCACCATCCGTGATGCGCCGCGCGGACCGCATCACGCGCCACGGCCGCGGCCTCTGCCGTTGCATAAAGGCCAAAGCAGGTGGCGCCGCTGCCGGAGAGCCTTGTCAGGAGGACGTGGCGGGTCGCCGCGATCGCCGCCAGCACATCACGGATAGCGGGCGTCACTCGGATTGCCGCCTCGGTCAGGTCGTTGCGCCGCTCGCCGAGCGCATGCGCGAGGGCGGCCGCATCCCGCGGGGGCTCGGACCAGCGGGCCGCCGGCGAGAAGCCGCCGGTCCGCGTCTTGAACACTGCCGGCGTCGGCGTCGCGATGCCGGGATTGACCAGCAGCAGATGAGCGGCCGGCAACTTACCCACCGGCATGATCTCCTCGCCGATGCCGCCGATGAAGCTCGGCCGCCCTGCGAGACAGACCGGTACGTCGGCGCCAAGACCAAGCGCCAGCTTCGCCAGCGCGTCTTGATCCGGTATCACCTTCCAAAGGGCGGCCAGCGCCTGCAAAGTCGTCGCGGCGTCGGCCGAGCCACCGCCGATCCCCGACGCGACCGGCAGGTTCTTGGTAAGTGTGATGGCGGCGCCCGCCTTGGTGCCGGTGAGCTCCTGCAGCCCGCGCGCGGCACGCAGCACCAGGTTGTCGGCGTCGGCGACGAGCTTGCCGGCGAACGGGCCGTCGATCTTCAGCGAGAGCTCGGCGGCGGGCGCCGCGGCGATCTTATCCCCGGTCTCGGCGAAGACGATCAGGCTGTCGAGCAGGTGATAGCCGTCCGCGCGCCGGCCGACGACATGCAGATAGAGATTGATTTTGGCGCGGGCGAGCATTGCAGGGATCGGGAATCAGAGGTCAGACGGCTCAATCTCTATTAGCCGGCTCTTAGCCGGATTTCGGCCTTTCCGATACCGCGATCAGGTCTGCAGGCCGTTGCGGATCTTGCCTTCGATCGGGGCGACCTGGTCCGGGTCCGGCTTGAAATTGAGCGCCCGGTTCCACTGGAACTTCGCCTCGGCCTTGCGGCCGACATGCCAATAAGCATCGCCCAGGTGGTCGTTGAGAACGGGATCGGTCGGCTGCAGCTCGACCGCGCGTTCCAGATAGCCGACCGCCTTGTCGTAGTTGCCGAGCTGATAGTAGGCCCAGCCCAGGCTATCGACGATGAAGCCTTCCTCCGGCCGCTGCTCGACCGCCTTCTCCAGCATCTTCAGCGCCTGGTCGAGATGCTCACGCTTCTCCACCCAGGTATAGGCGAGATAGTTGAGGACATAGGGCTGGTCCGGCGAGAGCTCGAGCGCCTTCAGGAAGTCGGGCTCGGCCTTGTCCCATTGATTGTCCCGCTCATAGGCCGTGCCGCGGAAATAGTAGACCGACCAGTCGTTCGGTCCCGGCTTGCCGATCCGCTCGATCGCCGTGGTATAGGCCCCGGCCGCATCGCCGAAACGCTTTTCCTTGCGGTAGAGGTCGCCGAGCGCGATCGCGGCATCGGAGCGGTTCGGCGTGGCAGCGACCAGATCCTGCAGCTGCTTCAGCGCGTCGTCGGTCTTGTCGAGATCGCGCAGGCAATCCGCGATCGCGAGCTGCGCACTCCAGCGATAGGGCGAATCCGTCGGGATCGCCCGATAGATCTCGATCGCCGATTCCAGGTGCTGGCCGTCCTGCAGCAGGTTGCCGACCAGGAGCTTCGCGATGTCGAGCTTCGGGTTGAGGAACAGGGCGAGCCGGCTGAACAGGATCGACTGGCCGTTGAGCTTGTCGGAGCGCAGCAGCCCGCCGATGTCGAACAGCACCTCTGCGACGCCCTTGGCCGGGGTGTCGACCAACGGCTGCTTCGGCGCCGGCTGCTTCAGCCGCTCGGCGAGCACGTCCGCCATCGCCGCCGTCACCTCGTTGGAGGTGCCGCGGAAATCCGCCAGCACCTTCTGCGCCTCCTGGTCCTTGCCCTGCCGATGCAGGAGATCGAGGTAGACCTCGATCACATGGGAGGTCACGTGATCGTCGGCGATCAGGCCGGCGAAGCGTTTCTCCGCCGCATCGGGCTTGCCGGACATCTCCTCCATCATCCCGAGATGGGATTCGACCAGCGGCTTCAAGCCGTCGACGGCGGTGATCGGCTTCATCGCCGCTTCGGCCTGATCGAGCCCCTGCTCCTCCAAGGTGAGCCAGGCGAGGATCAGCGGCTGGGCGATCTTACCCACGGCGTCGTCGCCCATGGCGCCCAACAGCTTCCGCGCCTCGGCGGGCTTCTCGCGATGAATCGCGTCGCAGGCGAGCATGATGGCGGCCAGCGGCGCCTTGGGATCGTTGGCAATGGTCTGCTTCGCCAGCGCGATCGCGGGATCGAAGCGCCCGTCGCTGATGAGCGCGATCAATGCCTGCTGGGCCAGCGCCTCATTGGTGGGATCGGCTTCGAGCGCCAGCGGCAGCAGATCGGCCGCCGTCTTCATGTCGCCGGATTCGACCGCGTGCTGGCCGGCAAGATAGAGGCCGGCCGCCGACCATTGGTGAGCGTCGATCGGACCGACCCCTTCGGCGATCGCCGGATGCCCGGCCTGGCAGGCCGCGAGCGCCGCGGGCAACAAGGCGAGGATCAGCGGGCGGAGGATGGTGTGGCAGAGGCGGGTCTTCAGCGACCGGGCGGAGCGAGTAACGGGCAAGTTCCTGATTTCCTTTCGCGGCGAAGGAATCCGCCCCCCTGCGCGGCCCTCCCGGAATGACTCTGCAGCGGTTCTAGCAGGAACCGACCCCCGTGGATAGCGGAGCGTTAACACTTTCCGACCCGCCGGCATCCGGGAAGGAAGCCGAGGTTCGGGCAAATGTTCCCGGCTTCCTGAACCTACTAGATCGGCTCGCCCGGCCCCCATGCCGTCGCGAGCTCCAGGCATCGCTGCCAGGTTTCAACGGTCCCGGTGGTCGAAATCCCGCGCAACGAAGCACCGGCGGCAGCATGCCCCAGCGCCAACGACTGCTCCAGGGTCCAGCCTTCGTGGAAGCCGTAGAGAAAGCCTGCGGCAAACGCATCGCCGGCGCCGTTGGCACCGACGATCTCGGAAGCCGGCACGCGGAACGACGGCTTGCGCGCGGGCTCGCCCGCGCGCGTCAGCGCCAATGCGCCGCGCGGAAAGTGCACGACGACGATTTGCATCGCGCCTTCGGCGAGGACGCGGCGCGCGGCACGGAGACAGGCTTCGGGATCGGCGCCTTGCGGCGTCACCGTCTTCTCGCCGGCGATGGCGCCGATCTCGTGATCGTTGACGACCAGGAGGTCGAGCAGCGGCAGGCAGGGTCGCACCAGTGCCGCGATCTTCTCCGCCGTGACGCTGACCAGCTCGAGGTTGGTCATGAGACCCGCCGCCCGCGCCTTCTTCAGCACCGCGACCCAGCCGTTGGGCTCGCCTTGCCAGGGGCCGTCCATGGTCTTGTGCTCGCCGGGCAGGCCGAGATGGAGGATCCGGGCGCTGCTGCCGGAGAAGTCGAAATGATCCGGCGAGAGCAAGGCGCCGACGCCGCCGAAGGACATATGCGTGCGGCGCCCGGTACGCTTGGAGCCGAAGCATTCCGTGTAGTGCGTCGGCGCCGCGTTGCTGACGGCGAGGCGGCTGCGCCCGATGCCGTAGGCGTCGGCCTCGGCGATCAGGAACCGGCCGTCATCGTCGTCGCCGACCAGGCCGATGGTCTCGACCGGCATCGAGGGGTCGAGCTTCTTCATGTCGATGGCGAGGTTGCTGCCGGAGCCGCCGTTGCGCCGCTCCTCGCTCAGGATATTGCAGATCGAGTCCTCCTCGGGCCAGAACTCGATCAGCTTGTTGCGGTCGACGCACCAAGTGCCGGCGGTGATGAACCCCCGGCGGCCATCGGAAGCGATCACGCCGCCGCCTCCCTCAGCACCGTCTCGGTCACCGCCGAATCGTCTTCCAGCGACCGGGCCGGCGCGATGCCGAGTTTCTTCAACTGTCCGTGATAGGCCTTCACGGCCTCCTTGGGTGCGATTTCGCCGGAAGCGACCCGGCGCAGCATCGCCACCATCTCGAGCTGGGATTCCGCGAGATTGATCTTGCGGCCGAACAGGGCCACGCGTGCGCCGTACTTCTCCGCCTGGTGGATGAGCTCGAAGGCGTCGCGGGTGGTGCCGGCGCCGCCGCCGAGCACGCCCACGACCAGGCTGGGATCGAACGAGGCGAGCTCTTCCAGCGCCTTCGGTCCGTTGTAGGCGATCTTCAGAAAGAGCGGCCGCTCCGCCAGGGTAACGCCGGCGAGGCAGCGGAGGATCGAATCGTTGATGTAATGCGGCAGCACCTTCGGATCGATACGGGTATCGACGTTCGGATTGAAGACCTCGAGGAAATAGCGGAAGCCGAGCGCCGAAGCCTCGGCGCGGAAGTCGGCGAAGGCCTCCAGCGAGCGTATGTCCGCCTCGATGTCGTTGTTGAAGGTCATCGAATAGAGGCCGAAATCAGCCCCCTTGATCGCGCCCTTCTTGGCCGGTGCTTTGGCGGTGCCATACATGACGCGCGGCAATGCGGCGCTGCGGAACGGCCGCGAGGGCGCGTCATGATAGGTGGCGCCGCGCATGCGCCAGATACAGGTCGTGTCGTTGGCGCGGATCGCCGGCTGCACCGCGCTCTTGGCGAACAGCTTGTCCTTGTTGAGGAGTTCCAGGTTGGAGGCGGAGACCAACATGATGTCGAGGACATTCTGTCGTACCAGCGCGCGGATCTCGTCCAGGAACTCGGTGCGGGTGCGGTAGCGCTTCCAGCTTCCGTCCTTTTCGCGCTTCGGTCCGCAAGAGGTGAGGCTCGGCCCCATGTCGCCGTCCTTGGCATCGGCGATGATGAAGTCCGTCGGCTTGTACTTGCCGGCGCGGATGCGGGCCAGCTTCTGGTCGAGGCGTTTGGTCATGGAAACGTCCTTCAGCGGGAGGGTTACGGGATCGGACGAAAGCGGAGTGAGGCGGATTCCTTAGCAAATCAGCGAAGCCGACGGAACACCGCCCGCACCGCCACCTGCCCCGGGGATGCGGAACCCCATCACCGACCCCCGGTTGACCGGGGAAAAGGCAGGAGAATCCCATGACCGATACATTGACCGCCCGGTCCCCCCGCTGGAATATGGCTGCCGCCCTCGCCGCAGCAGCGCTTTCACTCCCGGTTCCGACCGGCAGCGCGGCGGCCCAGAACACGCCCTTCCCGCCCGGCACCAATTGCATGGGGCTCCTCTGGACCGAGCGGGACGCCTGCCTCGCCCAGGCGCGCCGGATGCAGCAGCAGGGCGCGACCATGACCACCCCCGGCGCCCCGTCCAGCGCCGGCGCGGTCGGCAGCGGGACTGGGAATGCGCAGACCGTCATCCCCAACAGCGCGAACCCGAACGCGGCCAATCCCAACGCCACGGTGATCCCGAACAACGCCAATCCGACGATCATTCCGAACGTGCCCAATCCCAACGCCGCGACGATCCCAAACGGAGCGGCGCCCAGCACCACCGGCACGCCGAGCACGTTGCAGGGTGCGACGCCCAATCCGACCGCGACCCCCACGATCATCCCCAACGGAACGCCGGGCATGGGCACGAATACCGGGACGGGCGTTGGCGGAACAGGTGTCGGCGGCACCGGAGTCGGCGGCGCCAGCAGTGGCGGTATGGGTGGATCGGCC
>DATKNM010000615.1:0-2266 GCA_035541335.1 Binatia bacterium | reverse complement strand
TCGATTGGGATGCCCGGCACGCCGAGCCGGATCTATTGCATCAACCCGAACTATCCGGAGATCGACGGCCGGAAATGCTACGCCTCGCTGGGCGACCTGCCGGAGCCGGTCGATCTCGTCGTGCTCGGCGTCGCCAATGCGCGATTGGAAGCGGCGCTCGCCGATGCGATCAAGCATGGCGCCCGCGCCGCCGCCATCTTCGCCAGCGGCTATCTGGAGAACGACACCGACCCCAAGCTCACCGCCCGCTTGAGTGCCATGGCGCGCGAGGCAAGGATGCCGGTCTGCGGCGGCAACTGCATGGGCTTCTACAATCTGGAATACGGTCTTCGGGTCTGCGGCTTCCCGCCGCCGGACTGGATGCGCGCCGGCGGGATCGCCTTCATCACCCATTCCGGCTCCGCCTTCTCGGCGCTCTGCCACAACGACCGGCGTTTGGGGCTGAACCTCGCAGTCTCGGCGGGGCAGGAGCTTGCCACCAACGTCGCCGACTACCTCGACTATGTGCTGACGCTTGAATCCACGAAGGTGATCGGCCTCTTCCTGGAGACCGTACGCGATCCCGCCGGCTTCACCCGTGGCCTCGAGACGGCGCGGGCGAAGAACATTCCGGTCGTTGCCCTGAAGGTCGGCCGCACCGCCGAAAGCGCGGCGCTTGCGGTCAGCCATTCCGGCGCGCTCGCCGGCAATCACGCCGCCTACCAGGCGCTGTTCGACCGCCACAACGTGATCGAGGTCGACACCATGGACGACCTCGTGAACGCCCTCCACTTCTACGCCGGAGGCCGCGACCTGGCGCCGGGTGGCATCGCCACCATGCACGATTCCGGCGGCTTCCGGGAGCTCGCCATGGATCTCGCGGTGGAGCGCAAGGTGCCGTTCGCGAAGATCAATACCGACACGACGAAGAAGCTCGCGGCGCGGCTCGATTACGGCCTGGAGCCGATCAACCCGCTCGACGCCTGGGGCACCGGCAACGATTGGGAAGGCATCTTCGCCGACTGCATGCAGGCATTGCTCGACGATCCCGATACCGCTTTGGGCGCGCTCTGCGTCGAGACCCGCGACGGCTACGCCCTGACCGAGGGCTATGGCGAGATGCTGCGTCGGATCCGCGCCGCGACGACTAAGCCCGTGATCCTGACGACCAACGTCGCCAGCAATTCCAGCGACGACGTCGCCGTCCGCCTCGCCAAGGACGGCGTGCCGGTGCTCTCCGGCGTCGCCTCCATGCTGACCGTGATCCGCAAGGCCATGGACCGCCGCGACCGCAAGGCTCCGGCCGCCGTGGCGCCGGCGCCCGGGGGCCTCCGCGCCAAGTGGCAGAAGCGCCTTTCCACCGGCGCTACGCTCGACGAGGCCGAAAGCCTGGCCCTGCTCGGCGATTACGGCGTGCCGGTGCTGCCGCACCGCATCGTCGAGAGCGAGGCCGATCTTCTCGCTGCTGCGCAGGCCTTCGCCGCGCCGGTCGCGGTCAAGACGGCGATGCCGGGCATCCTGCACAAGTCCGATGTCGGCGGCGTGAAGCTCGGCCTCGGCGGCGAAGCCGCGCTGAAGACCGCTTATGCCGACCTGAAGTCGCGCCTCGGCCCACGTGTCATCGTCATGCCGATGGCGGAGAAGGGCGTTGAGCTTTCCTTCGGCCTCACCTTCGATCCGCAGTTCGGCCCGGTGGTCCTGGTCGGCGCCGGCGGCGTGCTGATCGAGATGCTGAAGGACCGCCGCTTCGCGCTGCCGCCCTTCGGTCCCGATGAAGCCGCGCGGCACCTCGACGCGCTTGCCTTGCGCCCGCTGCTCGACGGCAAGCGCGGCGCACCGCCCGCCGACATCGCCGCGCTCTGCCATGCGCTCTCCCGCTTCTCGATTCTCGCCTCCGATCTCGGCGACCTCATCGCCGAGGCCGACGTCAACCCGCTGATCGCCGGCCCCCAGGGCTGCGTCGCCCTGGACGCTCTTGTTGTTCCTCGAAAGGACTGAAGATGGATCTCTCCCTCAGCAAGCAGGACCTAGCCATCCAGGCGCGCGCGAAGGCGTTCGCGGAGAAGCATCTCTTTCCCCATGAGATCGCCACCGACGAGCGCAAGCTGGCGAAGAAGACCCTGGTCGAGATCCGCAAGCAGGCGATCGCGCACAAGCTGAACGCCTACAACCACACCAAGGAAGACGGTGGCCACGGCTACACGCCGCTGCAGCAGGCCTTGATCTGCGAGGAGCTGGGCAAGGCGACCTGCGGCCTTTGGACCGTGGTGTTCAAGGCCTCGACGCC
>DATKNM010000614.1:0-3157 GCA_035541335.1 Binatia bacterium | reverse complement strand
GCGCATTCTGCGTGTAACGAAGTTGAAATCGATATGCAACAACCCGGGTCTATGGTCCGCCCCGCCGCGCCTGGCGGGGACCGCGGGCGGGGCATCCCAGACAAGGAGACCATAGATGACTGACTCGACGAGAGCCCGTGTCGTGAATTTCACCCGCCGCGCGCTGCTGACCGCCACCGCCATCGTCACGGCGACCGCCCCCGTGGTTTCGGGCATGGTCGCAGGCGCTCGGGCGGATTCCATGGCGGATCTCGCCGCTGCGGCGAAGAAAGAAGGCCAGCTGACCGTGATCGCGCTGCCGCACGACTGGTGCGGCTATGGCGACATGATCGAGGCCTTCAAGGCCAAGTACGGCCTCACCGTGAACGAGCTCAACCCGGACGCCGGCTCCGGCGACGAGGTCGAGGCGATCAAGGCGAACAAGGGCAATACCGGCCCGCAGGCGCCGGACGTCATCGACGTCGGCCTCTCCTTCGGCCCCTCGGCCAAGAAGGACGCGCTCATTCAGCCGTACAAGGTCGCGACCTGGGATTCGATCCCGGACAGCGCCAAGGACGCCGACGGCTATTGGTACGGCGACTATTACGGCGTGCTTTCCTTCGAGGTGAACTCGGACATCATCAAGAACGCGCCGAAGGACTGGGCCGATCTGCAGGGCGCCGACTTCAAGAACGCGGTCGCCCTCGCCGGTGACCCGCGTACCTCGAACCAGGCGATCCAGGCGGTCTATGCCGCCGGCGTCGGTAGCGGTGCCGGCGATGCCAAGGCCGCCGGCGATGCCGGCCTCAAGTACTTCGCCGACCTCAACAAGAACGGCAACTTCGTGCCGGTGATCGGCAAGGCCGCGCCGCTCGCCCAGGGTTCGACCCCGGTCATCATCCGCTGGGACTACAATGCGCTCGCCGACCGCGACACGCTGAAGGGCAATCCGAAGGTGGACGTGGTGGTGCCGTCGTCCGGCGTCGTCGCCGGCGTCTATGTGCAGGCGATCAGCGCCTATGCCCCGCACCCGAACGCCGCGAAGCTCTGGATGGAGTATCTCTACTCCGACGAGGGCCAGCTCGCCTGGCTGAAGGGCTATTGCCACCCGATCCGCTTCAACGATCTCGCCGAGAAGGGCAAGATCCCGCAGGACCTGATGGCGAAGATGCCGCCGGCGGACGCCTACAAGAAGGCGGTGTTCCCGTCGCTCGACGACCAGGCGGCCTCCAAGGAAGTCATCACCAAGCAGTGGGACTCCGTGGTCGGCGCCAACGTCCAGTAACCCGGACGCCGCGTTGAGACTCTGACGACGGGCGCGGTTCGGCCTCTTTGGCCGAATCGCGCCCGCAACTGCATCGGCCAGATTCCGCCCGATCGTGGAACGCGCATGACCGTTACCATCGACACGACACCGCCATTGCCGGCCGAGCCGGGTCCGCTGCCGGAACCGTTCCCGGCCACCACCAAGGGCTTCGGCCTCAGCCAGAAGGCCTGGGCCTGGATCGGCGTCGCGCCGTTCTTCATCTTCGCGCTGATGTTCCTGCTGGTCCCGACGCTCTACCTGGTGATCGGCGCATTCCAGGACGCGGACGGCAACTTCACGCTGCAGAATCTCGGCGACATCTTCACGCCGACGATCCTTGCCGCCTACTGGATCAGCATCAAGGTCAGCATCGCCTCGGCGCTCTTGGGCGCTCTGATGGGCTTCTTCCTGGCCTATGCCGTCGTGCTCGGCGGCCTGCCGGCCTGGCTGCGGCCGACCCTGATGACCTTCTCCGGCGTCGCCTCGAACTTCGCCGGCCTGCCGCTGGCCTTCGCCTTCCTGGCGACTCTCGGCCGCACCGGCCTCGTCACCGTCCTCATGATGAAGCTCTTCGGCTTCAATATCTATTCGACCGGCTTCAATCTCCTCAGCTTCTGGGGCCTGACGCTGACCTATCTCTATTTTCAGATCCCCCTGATGGTGCTGATCGTGACGCCGGCTCTCGACGGCCTCAAGAAAGAGTGGCGCGAGGCCTCCGAGATCCTCGGCGCCAGCACCAAGCAGTATTGGCGCATGGTCGCCTTGCCGATCCTGTTCCCCAGCGTGATGGGCGCCACGCTGCTGCTCTTCGCCAATTCCTTCGGCGCGATCGCCACGGCCTATGCGCTGACCGGCAGCTCCCTGAATATCATCACCATCCTGCTCTATGCGCAGATCCGCGGTGACGTGCTGCACAACCAGAATCTCGGCTATGCGCTGGCGCTCGGCATGATCCTGATCACCGGCGTCTCGAACGGCACCTATATCTGGCTCCGCGGCCGGGCCGAGAGGTGGATGCGATGAACCCCGCCAGCCAGTCCCGGATCGGCGCCTGGATTGCCTTCGTCGTCGGCTCGCTCTATTTCATCGTGCCGCTGATCGGCACCTTCGAGTTCTCGCTGCGGCTGAAGCGCGACGAGTACAGCTTCGAGGCGTATCGGGTGGTGCTGACCGATCCGAAGTTTCTCTCCAGCTTCGGCTACTCGACCCTGATGGCGCTCGTGACCATCGTGATCGGCATCGTGCTGGTGGTGCCGACCGCCTATTTCATTCAGCTCCGGCTGCCGAAGCTGCGACCGCTGGTCGAGTTCATCACCCTGCTGCCGCTGGTCATGCCGGCGATCATCATCGTCTTCGGATATCTCCGGCTCTACAACAGCTCCTCCTGGCTGCCCCTGACCGCCAACGCCCGCAGCACCGACCTGCTGCTGGCCTTCAGCTACGTCACCCTGGCGATGCCTTATCTGTATCGCGCGGTCGAGACCGGCATGCGCTCGGTGGATGTTCGCACCCTCACGGAAGCGGGCGAGATCCTGGGCGCCAGCATGATGACCATCCTCTTCAAGGTGATCTTCCCGAACGTTCGGGTGGCGATCCTGTCGGGCGCCTTCCTCACCTTCGCGATCGTGATCGGCGAGTTCACCATGGCGAGCCTGCTCAATCGGCCCGCCTTCGGACCCTATCTGCAGCTGATCGGCGCCAACCGGGCCTATGAGCCTTCGGCCCTGGCGGTCATCGCCTTCCTGGTGACCTGGGCCTGCATGGGCTTGATCAACGTGGTCGGCGGCGCAAAAAGACAGGCAAAGCGCGCGTGAGGCGCGACGGGAGCACGAGCATGGCATTCCTTGAGATCAAGGACATCCGCAAGCAGTT
>DATKNM010000613.1:0-4012 GCA_035541335.1 Binatia bacterium | reverse complement strand
AGGACCAGGTCACCAGCGACACCGGCGACGTCGACCAGCTGATGAAGGACGGCGTCGAGAAGGTGGCGGAGCTGGTGCAGAACTCCTGGAAGCAGGAGAACCTGGTCGATCCCAACGCGCGCGCGACCGTCAAGGTCCACGTGCCGTTCTCCAGCCTGGCGCAATGGGTCGCGGTCAAGAAGCACCTCGCCCAGGTCAGCTTGATCAAGAGCGTCAACCTCACCCATCTCTCGCGCACCGGCGCCGACATCGAGCTCACCTATCTCGGCGACGAAGTGCAGTTCGCCCGCGCCCTCAACCAGGCCGACCTCATGGTGGCACCGGCCGGCGAGGGCATGGAGACCATGACGCTGATGGAGAACGGTGGTGCGCCCGGTGGTGTGCCGAGTGGCGCGTCCGGTGGCACCACGCCCGACGGTAGCACCGATCTCACTCAGCCCGCGGTTCCGCAGTGAGTCTCGCCGTGACGCGGGATCCCATCGGCACGAGATGACGCCGGCACAACAGCTCCGCTTCTGGCTGATCGGCTTCGTCGTCTTCCTGGTCGCAGTCTACCTGCTGCGCGGGATCCTGCTGCCGTTCGTGGCCGGCATGGCGATCGCCTATTTCCTCGATCCCGCCTGCGACCGGCTGGAGCAGTGGAGGCTCTCGCGCACCGCCGCGACCGGCGTCGTCACGCTGATCTTCGCGATCCTGGTGGTGGTCGGGTTCCTGCTGATCGTTCCGCTGCTGCTCGATCAGTTGAGCCAGTTCCTGGCCAGCCTGCCCGATCTCCTCAACCGCGCGCACGACAAGCTGCTGCCGTTCTACATGCGCTGGCAGGAGCGCCTCAATCTTCCCGACCTGACCGACCTCGCGACCCTGGCCCGGGACCGCATGGGCTCCGCCTTCGCCTGGCTCGGCCAGACGCTCGGCAACCTGGTGCGCGGCGGCATGGCGATCGCGAACCTGCTCTCGCTGGTCTTCATCACGCCGGTCGTCACCTTCTACCTGCTGCGCGACTGGGACCGGATCACCACCCGGCTCGACGTGCTGCTGCCGCGGCATCATGCGGCGACGATCCGCGCCCAGGCGCAGGCGGTCGACCGCACGCTCGCCGGCTTCGCCCGCGGTCAGGCTTCGGTCTGCCTGGTGCTCGCCACCTATTACGCCGGCACGCTGATGCTGGCGGGCCTGCCCTTCGGCCTCGTCGTCGGGATCGCCGCCGGCTTCCTCACCTTCATCCCCTATCTCGGCGCCGCCACCGGCTTCGTCATCAGCATGGCGATCGCGCTGGTGAATTTCGACGGCTGGTCCGGCCCGATCTGGGTGATGGTGATCTTCGCCATCGGCCAGGTGTTGGAAGGCAATTTCCTGACGCCGCGGCTGGTCGGGGGCCGGGTGGGGCTGCATCCGGTCTGGATCATCTTCGCCTTGCTCGCCGGTGGCACCTTGTTCGGCTTCCTCGGCCTGCTGCTCGCGGTGCCGAGCGCCGCCGCGATCGGCGTGCTGGTGCGCTTTGCTATCGCCCGCTATCTCGACAGCCCGGTCTATCTCGGTCGCGAGCGCCCGACCATCCAGCTGCCGGATGACGCCGTCCGTTCCGAGCCTGTCGAGCTGCCGTGACCCGACCCGAGCAGTTGCCGCTCGACCTTCCGGTGCGGAGCGCGATGAACGCCGCCGATTTCGTGGTCTCGGACAGCAACCGGGATGCGGTCGCCTGGCTCGACCGCTGGCCGGACTGGCCGGGTGCGGCGCTCGCCATCTACGGCCCGGCCGGCTGCGGCAAGACCCATCTCGCCCATGTCTGGCGCGAGCGCGTGGCGCAGGCGGGGGGAACGGTACATCTGTTGGAGCCTGCGGCGCTCGACCGCCTGCCCGCGGCCGGCAATCTCATCCTCGACGGGCTGCGCCTGCCGGAGGAGCACCTCTTCCACCTCATCAATCATGCCCGGGGGACCAGCCTCTCGCTGCTGATCCTCGACCGCGAGCCGCCGGCGCGCTGGCCGGTCCGGCTTCCCGATCTCGCCTCGCGCCTCGTGGCCATTCCAGCGGTGGGCGTGCTGCCGCCCGACGACACCCTGCTGGCTGCCGTGCTGGCGAAGCACTTCGCGGACCGCCAGGTCGACGTCGCGGACGAGGTCATCACCTATCTGGTCAGTCGGATCGAGCGCTCCTTCGTCGCGGCGGCGACCGCCGCGCGCATGCTCGACCGCGCCTCGATGTCGCGTGGCGTCGCCATCACGCTGAAGCTGGTGCGCGAGCTCCTGAACACGACTTCCGGGGACTGATAGGATTCGACATCGCCGGTGCGCCCCGCCTATGATCCGCCCCTCTTTTCGAACCCCCTCTTTTCGAACTAGGAACGGGCGATATGGCGCGCGAAGCATTGAAGGTCCACGACATTCCCAAGGACAAGCTGGCGAAACTGACCCGCTGTGTCATGACCACCAGCAAGGGCGACATCACCATCGACCTCTTTCCCGATGCCGCGCCGAACACGGTCGCCAATTTCTATGTGCTTGCCTCGGACGGCTTCTATGACGGCCTCGCCTTCCATCGCGTCATCCCCGGCTTCGTCGCCCAGGGCGGCTGTCCGGAGGGGACGGGCGCCGGCGGCCCGGGCTGGAGCATCGCCTGCGAGACCAAGGGCAACCCGCACAAGCATCTGACCGGCGCGCTCTCCATGGCGCATCGCGGGCGCGACACCGGCGGATCGCAGTTCTTCCTGGTCCTGGCGCCCCAGCCGCATCTCGACGGCATGCATACCGTCTTCGGCCAAGCGTCCGACGGATTGGACGTTCTGCAGGATCTCGAGATCGGCGACGAGATCAAGAAAGTCGCCTTTACCGCCGGTTAACTGCGTTTCAACCCGCGCCCGGCGGGGAGGGCCATTACCCGTCATTTTATCGACATTTAGCCCGACTAGTGTACCGCCGGGGTCAGTGTTTGCCCGCAACCCTTTGTTAAGTGACGGTCTGTAATAATGCGGATCGGTTGAGAGGCTTACCGAAACCGTATCGTCTGGTGGGGATGAGGTAACAGGATGTTTAAGTTTCTGGCCGGTTCGGACCGTGTCCGGACGGAGATCAAGATCGACAAGGATTCGGTCGGGCGTCTCGAGGTGGGCTCCGTGCTCCTGGAGAGCTGCGAGTTCCTTCCGAAGCATCGCTTTCCGCAGTGGCGGGTGATCAAGCGCTTCAAGGACCGCAACGACACGCCGCATGTGGTGATCCAGAATCTGAGCGATCCCAGCTCGCGGAAGTCGCTGTCGCTCGAAGGCCTCATCACCAGCCGGAAGTACGCGCTGCAGACCGCCTTGGCCGCCGCCTGAGGCTCGCCTCGCGCGCTAGTGCAGCAGCACCGCGCCGAGGGCGACCAGGCTGACCGAGAGATAGCGGCGCTTCTTGAACCGCTCCTTCAAAAGATAGGCGCTCATCAGCGCGGCGAAGATCACGCTGGTCTCGCGCAAAGCGGAGACATGGGCGAACTCGCCGAACCGCATCGCCAGGATCGCGATGCCGTAGGCCGCGAGCGAAAGCGCGGCACCGCATAGTCCGAGCTTCCAGTTCTGTCGCACGAAGGCACGGGCCTCTGCCCCGCGGGTCACCAGGCAATAGATCGCCAGCAGCGGCGCATCCAGCACGAACAGCCACACCACGTAGCCGAGCTGCTGACCTTCGACATTGCCGGCATGGCGGATGCCTTCGCCGTCGAATAGAGTGTAGCTCATGATGGTGAGACCGGTCAGCAGACCGAAGGCGACCGCCTCCCATTTGTGCACGCGGTCGACCGGCTTATCGACGGCGAGGCTGAGAATGCCGGCCGAAATCGACACCACGCCCGCCATCTGCAGCAGGTTCAGCGTCTGGTGCGAGGGCAGCAGCCAGGCGGTCAGCGCCACCAGCGGAGGCGCTGAGCCGCGGGCGATCGGATAGACCTGGGAGAGCTCGCCGTGGCGATAGGCCAGGACCAGGAAGGTGTAGTAACCGAGATGCGCCATGCAGGAGCCGAAGAGATAGATCCAGCTCTC